>JABMQA010001398.1 GCA_013203545.1 Bacteroidota bacterium | reverse complement strand
GAAAGTTTCTGAAAAAATCATAATATGATGAGTTCTGAAATTACAAAACCAACCATCCGCCAATTCCGTTTCTCATTTGCATCGGATAGAATAGAAGGTGCAAAATGCATTCATCAATTTCAGAAACTACTTCGTAAAAATCATTTTCTTACTCAATACAATGTCAGGCCCCTCCGAGAGTGTAAGTATGTAAATACCCGGGACCATCCGGTCGGTAATGGTGAATTCATTTTGTAAATGCCCAACTGCAATTACAGTTGTAATCTTACCGGTCAAATCCATCAACCTAATGGTATATTCACCCTCACCAAGCCCTGTTAAAGTAATAGGCGAATTGATCAGGTATGGATTGGCAAAAGCAATGAGCACTTTACCCCCTTTTCCTGTCTTGTTTAGGTCGGAGGCAAAGTTTTCAGGCCCTCCTAAAACAATCTCCCAGTACTTAAAATTCACCCATTCTTCGTTCTGCCTGTTCCATTTCTGAAGCAGCCTCGATAAAAGATTTCCCACATCGTCATATTCAAATGTCACCAAATCCTTATTAATAAAAATCGAATCGAAATGTGGCTTTACCTGATGCAAGGCCTCAATTAACTGATCAAGATCATTATATACATATTGATTAAAACCTCTGTCGGCCCACGAACTGTCCGGTCTGAACCAATCCTGCCTCAATACAGAATGCTTCAAATTTTCCTCCCACGATAGCTCAACCCTGTGGTTGTTTGCCCATAAAGGGTTTACATTTTGATTTCCAGGAAACCATGATTGGTGAATCACCTCAACCATCTGATCATTTTCGTTATAAGCAAACAGTTCTTTATGCTTGTTTTCCCAGGTACCGTTTACACGGTCCCACTTATAGGAAACCCGTTCTGCTTTCAAGCCGTTTAAATAGAAATACTCCCGCAAATGTTTGTTTTTCCAGGATTCCTGAAAAAATATCCAGACTTTTACAGTATCCGAAAACAACACATCATCTTCATAAGCAAATAATTTCAAGTGTTTATTTTCCCAGTCCCCGGTTAACCAGGACCAAAATTGCGTTTGTACCTGCAACAATAGCTCATTGTCGAAATCCCTGCTCACCTTGAAATAATTCATCCATTCCATTTGATGGTGGTTCCATACCTGAATGGTTTTTTCGATCATTTTGCCACTTGCACCATAGACAAAGGCCGTGAATGTTCCGTTTACCCAGACATTTTGACGGTTAAAATGTTGAAAAAGCTGATTCGCAAGCAAGTCATCATCATTATAATTTTTAATTATTCTGTTTCTGATGGCCCATGCTTCATTTTCTAAATCCCATTTATATCCTACAATGGTATCTGAAGTTTCACCACGGCTTTTGATCTGGTAATAGTATTTACCCATCGACACGTCAGCATCGTAGGTATCCAATTCTTCCGAAAGATCTATGACCTGGGTTTGAAGTTGTTCCCGGACTTCATCAGGAAAAAGTGTGTTTTGCGTTATGGCAGCTACCATTATAAAAACTGAAAGGAACAAAAGTGTAAATTTTTTCATGGCAATTATGTATTGTTAATTTTTAGCATATTTTTAATTTGACAAAACAACATCAAAGAATATTCCATTTTGGATGCCGGATTCCGGCTTTACATTAAACCGCTGAAAGTAAACATTTTTCAAGAAAAAAACAACACAATTCAGAATTAGTTTTCAACCGGAATACATATTATTCTGATTAGCAACGAATGATTATGATTGAAAATAAAGTATCAGGAAAGATTACAGGCTGTATTGGGTTCAGAAAATTTACCATGAAAACCTATTACCAATTCATTTACTAATTTTGCGATCAAATTTATTTTTTGATGCAAAATTTCTGGAACGAGCTTTCTAGGCCGATTTTTACCCTGGCTCCCATGGAGGATGTAACGGATACATCTTTTCGGGAGTTGGTGATGGAAATTTCCGATCCCCGGTTTTTTCATGTGATCTTTACCGAATTCACCTCAACCGATGGTTTGTGCCATCCTGTTGGCCGGCCAAATGTGATCAGCAGATTGTTGGTAAACGAATCGGAACGGGAAGTTTTGAACGGCAAGGGAATAAAATTGGTTGCACAGGTATGGGGAGCCAATCCCGAGAAATTTTACCAGGCTACCAAACTCATTTG
>JABMQA010001397.1 GCA_013203545.1 Bacteroidota bacterium | reverse complement strand
TATCCAACGGCTTTTTCAAGCTGTTGATCCCGGCCGGTTACCACAACATCATAATCAAGGGCTTGTTTGATATCGGGTTCAAGCTGTTGATTTTCCAGGTAGTTACCATCAGCATCCTTTGTGCCAACCTGTGGAATGCCAAAATAGAGATTTGGATCCAGCAGGGTTTCCCACCAAACGGCTGTTGCAGTTCCGGGGACGGGCATACCAACAGTTTTCCCTATCTTAAGGGTGGTGTAGGTATAAGGGAAAAAATGGGCATCGGAGTAATTGCTTTCGCTCATCAACACCACCGATGGTTTTGTCCATTGGTTTATCGGTTCAATTCCAAAATATTCGCCGTTTGGCCACAGTTCAACATATTTTTCCCCACTCAGCAGGATGGCCAGGTCGTTGTGCAGCCATCCGCCACCGTTAAAACGGGTATCAACAATGATGGCTTCCTTATCGTGATTACGACCCAGGATTTCGGAGTAGGTTTCCCGGAAACTGGAACTGTTCATGCTTCTAACATGAACATATCCCAACCGGCCATTTGATAATTTTTCGGTTGCTTCGCGGCGGGATTTTACCCATCGGTCATACAACAGTTGATTATGTTTGCCATAGGATATGGGTTTAACGGTTTCGTCCCATCGTTCGCCTGTTTGTGGATTGTAAAGGGAAAGCAAAGTCGGTTTATCGGCCTTATGGTTCAATAATCCATAATAACCCTGATTTGCAATTATTGGCTTTCCATCGATATTTTCTATAATCACCCCGGATTTAATTTTCGAATCTGAACCGGTGAGCGGGCCCTTTTCGATGATCTCATCTATTTTTATCCCGTTGCCTTCGAATTCCCAGTCGAAAAATACCCCAAGCGACGCAGTTTTATCCCCGTCAGGATCTTCGAACCGGTAACCCGATCCGGTATGCGAAGCATTTAATTCGCCCAGCATTTCGCTGAGCATTTCAGCATAATCGAAGTTGTTATTAATATAAGGTAAGAATTTTTCATATTCCTTTTTATAAAAAGCCCAGTCAACACCTTGCAGATCGGGGTCATAAAACTTCTCCCTTACCTGCCGCCAAACATGTTCAAACATATATTTACGTTCTCCCGGGAAGTCAAGGTCGAATTCCGCATCATAGCTGATAACTTTCTTTTTATCATCTTTTGTATCTACTTTGATAAACTTGCCACCGGAGATCATGTACAGGTTCTTGCCCTTTTTATCCATTTGCAGTGCACCGCCGCCCCCTTCAAGTTTTAAAACAAGCTTCGTCTCATTCTTAATCAAATCTTTCATCCATAAGTCATAACCCTTTTCAAACTTACTCAGGTAGTAAAGTTTTTTTCCATCCGGTGTAACAATGGCATCTGCCAGGGCTGATGAATTGATGGTAAGTTTTACCTTCCTGTCTTCAATTCCTTCGAGGTTGATTTTAATTGGCTTTACCTCTTCTTTTTCTTTTTTATCAGCCTCTTTTGACTTCTTTTTCTTCTTTTTGTTTTTATCATCACCGTTCTCATCATCTTCCTCTTTATCTGTATCC
Organism: Bacteroidota bacterium; assembly: GCA_013203545.1. GTDB lineage: Bacteria > Bacteroidota > Bacteroidia > Bacteroidales > 4484-276 > JABMQA01. The sequence goes on along the minus strand of JABMQA010001397.1, from coordinate 593 downwards.
TCTTCTTCATCCTCAAGCAGTACTTTTTCCTCTTCGGTGAGTTTAAACTGGTCCCAGGCTTCCTGGTCGAAAAACATAGCGTATACATCATACTGGGCACCCCAGCTACCATGGCTCCTCATTCCTTCGCGATCAGAAAACCAGAGCATCATTTTTCCATCCATCATCCATTTGGGTCGCCGGTCGCTATAGCCACTCAGGGTAAGGTTAATTGGCTCTTCACTGCCATCGGCTTTTATCAAACCTGCATCATTCATAAACACCGAGTGTGGCGAAAAGGAAACTAAAAACCATTGACTGTCGGGAGACCACTGGTACCATTGGTCACCATCCGCGTATGAGTAGTTGTATTTTGCGTTTAGGATTGTACGTGTATATCCCGAATTAAGATTGATCACCTTTAAGGTTTCGCGGTTTTCCAGATAGGATACCTCTTTGCCATCGGGTGAATAAAGTGGCTGAAATTCGTCGGCATTGGTTGCAATTACAGGCTCTTCATGGAGAAGTGTAGAAAGGGCAAAACCATTTTCATCTGCTTTTACCAGGCTTGTTTCATACACATTCCAGCTACCCTTCCTCTCACTGGCATAAAG
>JABMQA010001396.1 GCA_013203545.1 Bacteroidota bacterium | reverse complement strand
TGTTAGGATCACTCCAATAATAGTACCCAATATTCCTAAAAATCCTGAAAGTACAATTATTATAATTTGATTTTTATTTTTCATATAAAAAGGCTCTAATTCTTCGATACCCTGTGGCGTTATCGTAATTCGTCGGTTGTTTAAAATAATAAAGCCTTTTTGATAGAGAAAAAAAATACTTGGACCAATGAATTTTTCATGTTCTCCCGTAACATCAAGTTCGGATATGTCTATTGATAAATCCGGGAGAGTACTTGAAATTTGTTTAGCGTTATTCAAAAAATGAATCTTTAACTTGGAAAGAATTTCATAGTTTACTTTTGATAGTGAATTTATCATAAAAATTCTTCTCCTTTTTGCCTCTGGCTAAGTTTCTCGCGAATCTCTGGTTCTTCTACTAAATAGCCATATTCCAAAACTGTATCCGCAACGTTAAAGAAAAGTATTTTGCCAATTTTTTCATCACAAGAGATATCAACAGGCCTATCCGTTAAATTTTTTATGCCTAAAGTAAGATGCCCCTCAAATCCAGGATCGATTGAAGGGGAATTAACCATTTGAAGCCCTCTCTTAATTAAATCGGAAACATTTCCAAAAATCGCCATAATTGAAGAATCAAAAGTAAAATGCTCCCTACTTCTAATTAAACCAAAGCCATTTGGTGGTATTGTAGCTTTTTCAACCTTTTCTAAATCAACAATTTCTTCTTTTGGTGAAATTAATTTTAGGGTGTCGCCTGCACGGAAATAATAAAACGTCTTAATAAGGTTATTTGTTTTCATCGGACTAATCTTAATTTGATTTTTAAGATAACCATGTTTTATTAATGTATTTTTAGATAATAAGAACATTTATTCTCCTTTCTGTTTTTTTTAAGATGTAGTTGCGCTTCAGCCGCGCGGCTTTTTGCGTCGGCTGAAAGCGCCTGGTTCAGGTGGTTGATTAATAGTGTAACCTTTCTTCAATCTCAGGAAAATGCTCTGAAAATAAATAAATGAGATCGGTATTTATTCCCTCAAAAAGGTTTCGTAATTCTTCCAAATTTTCAGGTACAAAATTTTCTTGCACAACTTTGTGTTTACTTTTCCGAATAGAAGCTTTTTCCCTCAGTATAGATCCAGGTTTATCTTCGGCTAGATCCCACATCGAATGAACTAATCTATTTCGCTCCTGCTCAGCCCATCGAACGCGCTTTATCAACTCTTGTATATCTTCATGAAGCTCGTTAGTTTTCGATTTATAAGTAGCAAGAGCTGATAGAATAGCCACTTTTGCACGAAAAGACATTTCAGATGTTACAATTTCACCAAGCTCCTCATCCATACCTGAGAATGCGGAAATACAAATAGAGAGTGTATTTTCAATGTGTTGGAACCATATAATGCTTTTTGCCAAATAGGACATGGCAGATTCCCAAGTTTGTAATGAAATAAATGCGTCGTCTATGTTTTCATTTGCCATAAAACACCTAACTGTGGCTAACAGGTGCGCCGTTTTTTGGCGCGTCCTTGTTGAGCCGTCCTGTTAGACACTCACCCAAGAGACATAACTCATAATCGCAGCGCCAACGAAAAAAAACAAGAACCCGAATATCCCTATCACGCCTGAGGCTGTGTGCCTTTCGATAAAAGAAAGCACTGCGATTGCACCGTCCAACATTATGACAGGGATAGTGTACGCAGTCGTTCCGACGACGCTAGCCAAAACGAGCAATACAAAAGTAGTTGGAATTGCCACTAAGATATCTATCCATGTAGATCCTGGGACAATAGACGCGAATCGCAACCAAGCATTACTCAATGAGTGTCCAGAGAGTCGAAGACCGGCATAAGCGATTGAGAGTCCGAGAACGATGAAGAAAACCAACATGGTATTGAACCAAATCTCTCCCGCCTTTGTTTCAGGCGTCTCCTTATCAACAAAGTAGATTACGGGGTTTATCTTGAGCGTCGCGACCTTTAGGATTTTTTCGCGAAAAAATTGCAGGTTTGGAAGTTTAATTGCCTCCACCGCCAAGAGAAATGTGCCAGCGATTTCAAGCGCCGTTCCTAAGAGTATGAGTGTTCGATGATCCATAATTGGGCGTCTAACCCGGCTCAGGCGCAGCCTGCGAAGCAGGCTGTCGCTTGGAGCCGGTGGTTAGGCGCCTCCCTGATTTTTTGACCTTCTGTGCTTGATATCCCTATGTCTTGCCGCTTTTAGCAACGACTCCAAATGCTGCGCAAATTCACCAGACCATGTTAAGGCATATATCGCAATGAAAAATAGCTGTGGCAAATCGAATTTTTCCCCCCGAAATTTAGTGCTAAGGACCATCTCATTGTAAGCCGCTCTTTGACGCTGATCCCATTCGATTTCATTGCTCCATTCAGAGGCTTGGTTCGTTATTCTTTCAATTCTGGATGTTAAAGC
>JABMQA010001395.1 GCA_013203545.1 Bacteroidota bacterium | reverse complement strand
CTTATTATAGCTTGCCAGGGGCTTTCCAAAAATTGTAACGTTGGCTCCTATGTTACCATTTAAACCCACATCGAGGCTTGCGTCGAAGTTCATAGCGGGCACAACAAAATTGGCTTTCAGTTTTTCCCATAGAGGAAGGTTAAAGTAGGGCCCTGCTACACCATAAAATTTGATATCAATTTCAGGGATGATTTGCAGTTCCTGAATAAAAGTTATATTCCCGTTCCAGGCGAGTGGATCCATTTTGGTATTGCTTTGCAGTTTCCAGATTTTTTGCCAGTTGCCATATTCGTATTTCATACCAAAAGACAGCGTATTTGTGTTGGTGTAGCCGGTAGTTGCAGAAAATGCTGCATTAAAATTCAATACGGCTTTCCATTTAAGTTCGGTGGTTATTACAACTACAACCGGAACATAACCCACCATCTTTAACATGTATTTTTTATTAGTAGCTATGGTTTTTTCTATAGATTCGTTAACACTTCCGGTAACAGTTAGCTGTACATCCAAACTATCATTAAACGATGTTTGGTCAGCATAAAAGGCCAATCGTTTGACCTGACTATACTTAAATTTAAAATCAAATTTAAAATTGGGATTTAAGCTTACATGGCCTGCTGTGATTTTAGCACTTATATTGGGTGCTTCATACAGTATATAATTATTAAAGTTAAATTGTATTCCACCATCCTCACCGGGGCTGATTTCTACACCGGGAGCAACATAAGTAATCCTGGTAAAGCTAAATCCTGACCCTCCCTTTCCGGTTAAATCCGTACTAAAATCAAACTCTCCTTCGATGAATGTATCTTCCATGGTAGCGCTTATTGTTGTTAATGTCATCTCATTTCCATTAATGACTGCTTCTTCAACTTTACGCAGGTAACCGTCGTCTTCAATACCGATTACTATATTATCCGCTACAATTATGTCCTTTGATTTCCGGCTTCCAATAATCTCGTAGCGGTAAATACCCTGTGATAATTCAAGGCTATCGCTTATTAAATGATACACCGTTGTATCGATAACCCTAACCGAAGGGTCAATCCGGTTTGGTAAGCCTTGCACACAGCGCACACCAAAAGCATTTAGAACAGAAGTGTTGGTAGTGTTAACAGCAGGATTGCCACTTTCAATATCTAACCCGGTGCCGGTTGTCCCAGGTATTCCCGTGGAAGACCAGAATGTGCTGAGATTGTCTTTGCCGGAAAAGCCTGTTCCGCTTTCATATTTCCCGTTCATCAGGGCATCAAATCCTGAAGTTCCGGCGCTAACCAATTCATTCCCCGCCAGGCTTGCTCCACCATAGGCATCAATTAACATTTGCCATTCGGCCTGGTTCGGGAGATGCCACCCTTCCGGACAAATTCCCTGTGTGAATTCAACGGTATCATAAGCCATCATTTCATCCCATTGATACAAACCCCCATATTCAAGACAGTTTGCCGGTGAGTTTTCATAGCAATATTTTTCTACCTGGCCATTATCGGTTTGAGAAGTGGTTGCATTAACCTTAGTTCCATAATTCAGGTTTTCGGCAAACCAGCATTGCTCCCCAATCTGAACAGTGCGATATTGTTTTTTGTCGCGGGTATCAGTAAATACCTGGCCACATTCAAAAGTATCCATCGGGTCGCGGCCCCATTCTATCCACTCCACCCCATTATAAAAATTAATGCAATGGATGTTTGTATTATAAATGATCAGGCCTGCTGCAGGATTGGGGATAGCATCGCGTTCTTCGGTAGTCATCCTAGGAGGAAGAAAACCTTGTACATCGGAAGTTACATCCAAAGCAGCAGAGGAATCAGGTTGATTGGTTCCAACAGCCACCTGCCCCTTATCATAATATACAGCATCTTCCTGTTTGCTCCATGTGGAGGTATCATTTACCTGTCCGGCATACAATGCGTAGGGCACACTGAGAAATTGTGCAGCCCCCATGATTTGAAACGCTCCAATCCCTTCAAGATCGATAGCTGTTTGGAGGAAATAAGGCCCGATACCCCAATCAAGCTCAGAAAAATTACCAATCGATGAATTACCCTGACCAATCACTATATTCACCAACCCAAATGCATTCGTCACTACATCATGGGTTTCCTGGTAAACAATATTCCCTTCCGGGATTTCCTGAATCACCGAAAGTTGCAACACAAGTTCCTGTTCAGGAAGGATATTTCCATTGCCATCACGAATGATAAGTTGAAATTGAATGCCTTGTGGAACCTGTGCACAAAGCTGTAATGCTAAAAATCCAATTGAAAGTAGGGTAAATAATTTTTTCATATCTTTTTGTTTTTTTGTTTCTCAATTGAGGGCGTTAAATTAGGATTTTTTTTTGAGATAGAGAAATTCTCTGCGGACTTTTTTAAGGCAGAAAATTGTAGGTGGTTTACATTTGCCTGTTGCCCATTTGTTGCCCTAACAGTGTAATTACTTGATTATATGATATACAATCCGGGCAGTCAGAAATCCGAAAAAAACCTTTAGCCCCAGTATTCAAACGGCTCGGAATCATTGAGCAATGGAGCAACGGCTTAAAATTTATTGCAAAGGAACTTCAAAGCTATTCCGAAATAGAACTATCCTGGAAAGAACCAGGTATATCTTTTCGGAGATCTGCAAATTGTGATTTTAGGATCACACTAAAAGCCTGCGCAGAGATCATGTCTTTTCTACCATTCATAAACATTACCCTGTACTTATCTCCTACCGTTGCCAAAAGTTTTACCGGCACAGGGGAATTCTCCTCTTCAATTTGGATAGTGGGTTGAACCCAATTGCCAAGGAGTTTCGTACTATTTACCGGTTTTGTTGTTGTGGTATCTGTGTTTACCAAAAAATAATAGGGATCTGCAACACCCCCTGTCGGATAAATCCCAAAATGCAGATGAGGTGAGGTAGTCCGGGCATTACCAGAATTCCCCACCGTTCCAATCTTCGTGCCGGCTTTGATGGTTTTTCTTTCCTCCACATCCTGGGTTTCCAGATGCGCAAAGTAAATATGCATCCGGAGTTTTGCATTGTACATCCAAACTACATGACCGCCCAGCCTGTTTTCACCTACGCTGCTCACTGTTCCGTCAATCGGTGCTATAACCGCTGTATGCCGTGGGGCAAAAATATCCACACCATGATGTTCACGCTTTCCGCCATCCCGCGGATCGCCAAAGAAACTTTGAATGGCATTTTTCCCATATCCCTCCACTGGAAATTCCATTGAAGCCAACGAACGAATAACAACCCGGCATTTCCCACCTCTGAGTAACTCCGGTTGCAATCGTAGGAGGTAAAATGCTTTTTTGCGCGCCATAAACTCCAGCCTTCGATCATCCTTGCCGGCACTGGCCACTTTTAGCGGTGTAACACCGATTTCATTCTGACTCCTAAACAAATCAATAAATATTTCTATCGAATCCGGTCCTTCATATTCAATTTTCACTTCAATTTCCTGTCCTTGCTGTGCTTCAAACAAATAGGCCTCTGCAAAGGCTTCAGTGGGATCAATAAACAAAACCTCTTCGTAGGGGAGTTCAATTTTAACAGGCATTTTCATAACACTGTCTGCCATCATAACCCAGTCCCTGCCAAGTGCTGTTGTGTTCAGGCCGGTTTCAATCAGTTTGTAATAATAGGCCTCATGCGCATAGCGTGGCCAGTATTTTTTGGGGACTTTTTCGTCTTTACAGGATGAACAAAGCAAAATTAAAGAGATGATACTAAGAAATGAAATAAATCGGATCAGTTGAAACATACCCTGTAACCTTTTGAATTTGGATCTGTTTCATCAAACAACATGCTATAATGTAACAGCATCTCTAAAACACTGATTAAATAAAAGTTATGGCCAGAGCCGCACCTTCAACCCATATCAATAAATCAAAAAAAGTGTTCGATAATCAACACAGGGTGTAAGCGAATGAACACAAATCCAAACGATAACTCATCAAATCCAACCGTTGCCTAATCCATTCAAGGCGGTTCCTCATCTACTTCATTTTCAGCTTTCCAGTGTTGTAGTTTTACATTGAAATAAAACAAGTAATCCACCCGGATTAATCAAACAAAGGAGGTTATCATGAAAAACTTTACACTTTTAATTTTTGGGCTGCTGTTTATCCAAATAACAGTCTGCTCGCAACCATGCCTGGTCGAAGGAATAATATTTTCTACCCAGGCAGAAATCGACAATTTCCAGATCAACTACCCCAACTGTACCGAAATAGAAGGGGATGTAACCATAAAAGGTAATGACATCGCTAACTTAAAAGGACTAAGTGTTTTGACATCCATTTGGGGAAAATTGCAGGTAATGGGAATTCCCCTACTCCAAACACTGGAAGGGCTTGAAAATTTAACTTCGGTGGGTGGAGAATTGATCATTGGATATTGGAACAACCAGGGCAATCCATCATTGACCAGCATTGCCGGGCTGGAAGGCCTGACAACAGTTGGAGGTTACCTTTTTATTGGATATAACGAAATATTGACCAGCATTGCCGGAATACAGAACTTAACAACTGTTGGCGAATACATTTTTTTAGGTCACAACAAGTCATTGATCAATTTAACTGGCTTAAATAATATAACCACCATTCATGGCAGTCTTGAAATATTTGGCAGCGATTCCCTTACCAGTTTAACAGGTTTGGAAGGTCTAACTACCATCGAGGGAAATTTAACAATTGGAAGGGTAAATGGTTTAAGTGGTGTAGGTGGTAATCCATCACTGACCAGCCTATCAGGCCTCGATAATTTGGTTTCCATAGCAGGCGATTTGAATATCGGCGGCAACTATAACCTGATGAACCTGACAGGCCTGGAGAATTTAACCACCGTTGAAGGTAGCCTTTGTATTGGAGGCGGATTATTTAATAGTAATGCGTCCCTGGCCAATATACAAGCATTGCAAAGCCTGGAAACCATTGGAGGTAACCTCAACATTAGTTTTAATGCTTTGAACGGTTTAACGGGTTTGGAGAAAATAGCATTCATTCCGGGAGACCTGATAATTGATTATAATCCTTTCCTGACCGGTTTATCCGGGCTGAACAATGTTGATTCGGCAGGTGGTACTCTTTTTATTTGGCGCAATCCTTTACTCGCCAGTCTGTCAGGATTGGAAAGTATTATATCTGTTGGTGGTGACCTTGAGATTTGGGATAACGATGCATTGACCAGCTTATCCGGAATGGGAAATTTAAACTCCGTCGGTGATGGCCTTAGGATTTCAGGAAACTCTTTACTGACCAACTTGGCTGGAATGGAAAACATAACATCTATACCGGGAGACCTGAATATTGATGGCAATCCTGCTCTGTCCAGTTTATCGGGATTGGACAATCTGGAATCCCTTGGAGGTGGCATTTATATTGCCGGAAACGATGCCCTCATCAACTTATCGGGATTGGACAATCTGGTTACCGTTTCAGGAAGTCTGGAGGTTTACGAAAACGAATCCCTTACCGGTTTCGCGGGATTGAACAACCTGACATCAATCCTGGGAGACTGCATAATACAAAACGACTCATCCCTTTTCAGTTTTGCCGGCCTTGACAATTTAACTTCTATTGGTGGAAACCTTATGGTTAATGCAAATGCCGATTTGATTAATTTAACTGGGTTGGGAAATCTTTCTACGATTTCAGGGGATGTTTAAATTGGATGCGGAGATGATGGAGGAAATCCATCGCTGACCAGTCTTTCAGGTATGGAAAACCTGAATTATATTGGGGGGAACCTAAACATTGGTCAAAAGGATTGTTCAAATAGTGGCAATCCGCAATTGATCAATTTAATGGGATTAAATGATCTGGATTCAATCGGGGGGGGCATTTGCATTTATGACAACACTGCCCTGGCCAGTCTCACAGGGCTGGAGGATTTGACTATAATTGGCGGAGAGTTATATATTGCTGAAAACGCAATGCTTTACAATCTCTCAGGTCCGGACAATTTGACTAAGATCGGGACAAACCTTCAGATTGAATACAATGATACCCTTACAAGTTTAGCCGGACTGGAGAACCTGGCTTTTATCGAAGGAGATCTTTGGATAAAGAACAACGTTTCACTAACAAGTTTAGCTGGCCTGGATAATCTGGCCTACATCGGAGGCCAAATTGAGATTGTTAACAACGATGCCCTGACAAGCCTGGTTGGATTTAACAATTTAACTTCCTTAGCTGGCAGCATGTTATTTAACAGCAACGATGTCCTTAGCAGTTTATCCGGACTGGAAAATCTAACTTCTATCGCAGGGTACCTCGAAATTCATAACAATGATGCGCTCACAAATTTAGTTGGTTTTAGCAACCTGACTTCTATCCAGGAGTACCTTAAGATTTCCAACAATGATGCGCTCACCAGCTTATCAGGAATGGAACACCTGATTTCCATCGCCGGACACCTCGAAATTACCGGCAATGATGCACTAGGTAGTCTGTCCGGATTTACCAACCTTCCCACAATTGGGGGAGACCTTAAAATTAGTAACAATGAAGCCCTTGTAAATTTAACCGGGATGGAAAATTTCATCACTATTGGAGGGGACCTAAAGATTATTTATAACGATGCCCTTACCGGTTTAACGGGATTGAATAACCTGACCTCTGTCTATGGGAACTTTGAGATTATCGGTAATAATGCCCTGAGCAGTTTAACGGGTTTGAACAGTCTGGCTTCCATCGGAGGAGATGCAGATACAAGAAACAATAATGTGCTGATTACTTTATCGGGCCTCGATAATCTGGCTTCAATCGGAGGATTTTTAAGGATTTATAATAACGATGCCCTTACCAGTATAATGGGGTTAGGAACCCTGTCTTCTGTTGGGGGATACTTTAGAATTTATTCCAATGATGCGCTGATCAATTTATCAGGTTTGGACAACCTGGCCTATATCGGTGATTACCTTGAAATAAAAAACAATGATGTTATAAGCAGTTTATCGGGATTGGACAATTTAACCTACATCGGGGGAGACCTTACAGTTGATAACAACAATTCCCTCGTAAGTTTAACGGGTTTGGATAACATTTATCAAGGTTCGATCGATAACTTAAAAATTTCTAACAACGGTTCTTTATTTGTCTGTGCGGTGGAAAGTATCTGCGAATACCTGGCCAGTCCAACCGGAACGATTTCTATCTACGATAATGCCCCCGGATGTAACAGCCAGGAAGAAGTGATCCAGGCCTGTCAGACCATAAGTGTGGAAGAATTAGCGGTTGAAGAACGGTTATCCGTTCAGCCCAACCCTTTCACTACTTCAGTAAGTATCGAATATGAATCAGCACAAGCTGGGAAGATAGAGATCAAACTAATTAATCAATTGGGCCAGCAGATAGAGAAAGTAATTCAGATTGAAGGAAAAGTAGGTAAAAATAAATATTTCTGGAATGCAACTGATTTACCTCCTGGAATTTACCTTCTGAATATGTTTATGGGTGACGAGTTAATAATCAAAAAAATAATAAAACTAAATTGATATAATTCAACAATAATAGTCAAAACTAACTTTTAAAAACGGAGGCTAGCATGAAATATTTAGCACTTTTAACTTTTTCCTTTCTCCTTGGATCTATCCTGGCAAATGCACAATGGGAATGGCAGAATCCTTTGCCACAGGGGAATAGCTTACAGTCAATATTCTTTATTGATCAATTGAACGGATGGGCTGTAGGAAATTATGGCACTATCGCCCATACTTCTGACGGTGGCATTAACTGGGAGTTGCAGCTGAGCGAAACAATATATCATTTATATGATGTTTTTTTTACAGATCAATATAATGGCTGGGTTGTGGGTGGATACCATGTCCTAATAAACGATGGTACTATTTTACACACATCAGATGGAGGAATTACCTGGGAGGTGCAATCTGTTGGGACAGGAATTCCTTTACGTAGTATTACTTTCCTCGACCCAAACAATGGATGGGCGGTTGGGGCAACTAATTCTTATTATGGAACAGGGGTCATCCTGCATACATTAAATGGAGGCCTCAGCTGGGAAATTCAGGAAAGCCCGCCCCTTCATCAATATATTGATGTATTTTTTATTGATGAGAATAATGGCTGGGCAGTTGGTCGACAACAGTGGGGTAGTGGAATAATCGATCATACAACAGATGGTGGCAATACATGGGAAACAATAGATGTTTACGGGCTCAATGAATTTACAAACGTTTACTTTTCTGACACAAATAATGGGTGGGTTGTAGGGAATCCCGAAGATATTATACACACAACTGATGGGGGTAATTCATGGGTAGAGCAAGGCTTGTATTTTTTAAACAGCATTTGCTTTAGTGACAATAACAATGGATGGGCTGTAGGAGATGATGGTATTTTGCTAAGTACCATTAATGGAGGAAGCTCATGGGAAGAACAATTAGTTGGAGCTGGCCATACATTAAACAGTATTTGCTTTTCCGATACGGATTTTGGCTGGATTGCAGGAGGTGGTGGCACAATCTTGCATTCTGATAGCGGAGCTTACATCTGGGAGGAGCAATCTAAAGGAACCAATCAAACATTTTTAAATATGTGTTTTCCTGAGCCAATGTCTTATCCTGATTATGGCTGGGTTGCAGGAAATGGCGGTGTAATTCTGAGCACGAGCAATGGAGGCAATACGTGGGAAGAACAGCCAAGTGGTATAAATACCGGATTGCGAGCAGTCAATTTCACAGACATCAATCATGGCTGGGCGGTGGGGGATTCAGGTGCAATCGTGCACACCGTTGATGGAGGATTTCTATGGGAGCAGCAACTCAGTGGAACATACCAAAATTTAAATGGTGTGAGTTTTACAGATGAGAACAATGGCTGGATTGTCGGGAACTCAGGTACTGTCATGAAAACCACAAATGGTGGAACAAGCTGGGAACCCAATTCTTGTGGAAGTTCAATTGATTATTATTCTGTTTGCTATATTGATCCTGATTGCTGGATATTTGGAGATATCGGCACAATTTTGCACACCACTGATGGTGGCATTACGTGGGAAGAGCAATTTGGCGGCCTGACTGCTAAACTGGTTGATGTTTGTTTTATCGATCAGTATAACGGCTGGGTTGTTGCACAAACCTATTGGCCACTTATTGATGACTTCTTTCTGCATACATCAGATGGCGGTAACACCTGGGAAGAACAATCCTGTGGTTCATATAATACAATACGAAGTGTACACTTTCGTGATGAGATGAATGGTTGGGCAGTTTTTGGGAACAGTTCCTTACTGTATACTACAGATGGGGGGATCTATTGGAATTACAAATCAATTAAGATAGAGAGTACGTTGTATGATATCTTTTTTGCTGACCAAAATAATGGCTATGTCATTGGAGAATATGGTGCCATATTGCACACAGATAATGGGGGAATTGTTCAAGTTCCAAATTATCAAAAGCCAGGTTCTAAAATCCATTTACAAAACTATCCGAATCCGTTTTCAACTTCAACAACAATTGAATACGAACTTTCTGAGCCGGGGACTGCTGAGATTAAAATTTACAATCAAACTGGCCAGATAGTCCAGGAGTTTTTACAGGAGGCTGATCAAACCCTGAAAAGACAATTTGTGTGGGATGCAAACCACATGCCCTCAGGGATATACTTTTTACGGGTCATTGAAGGTAATGAGGAAATCATTAAGAAAATAATAAAACTTTAAATAGCTAAAGGCTAAATGCACGGAGCTTCCGCATTCACTTTCCGAAGCAATATGCCCCTGGCAAAAAATTAGAAATCATGAAAACACTTTACATTTTAACCGCAGTTCTCCTGGTCGTGACACTCACCTCTATGATGCCGGAAGAACAAAAAAGTAGTCAACAGGCACAGGCTTCATCAATGGAAGAAAATCAACCCATGTTCCACAAAGGAATGATCACCTTTAAGGTGAAAGAAGGTGCGGGAGAATTTGTTAAACAGGATGAAAACGTTTCCTTTAACATCGCTTCGCTCGATGCAAAAGCTAGCAGGTACAAGGTGGATCTTATTGATAAAAGATTCAGGTACAATCCAAATAAGTTGAAGAAAGATATGCCCGATCTTTCAAGGATATACCGGATTGAGTTCCCTGAGGAGATTTCTGTAACCAAAGTGGCAAGGGAATTTTCCAAAGACCCTAATATTGAATATGCCGAACCCATCCCGGTCAATTATCTTATGGTCGAACCCAACGATCCCATGTATGTTCAGCAGCAGCACCTTCCACAAATATTTGCGCCCGAAGCATGGAATATTCACAAAGGTGAAAATGGTGAAGAAGAGGTGGTGATTGCGATTGTTGATTCAGGTGTTGACTGGGACCCTGAAGATCTCGTGGAAAATATCTGGCAAAACATGGGTGAAGATGTTGATGGTGATGGCAGAACGATTGAATTTATTGGAGGTGAATGGGTCTTGGATCCGGATGATGAAAATGGAATTGACGATGATGGAAACGGCTATGTTGATGACTTCATCGGATGGAACTTCTTCTATTTCAATAATGATCCCAATCCTGTTCCGGGAATTCCCGACAATGACCATGGTACGCATTGTGCCGGAATAGCAAGTGCCACGACTGACAATAATGTTGGTGTAGCTGGCATTGGATGGAATCTGAAAATCCTGGCCATTGAGAGTGGTTTGAATATTTCAATTCATCATTGCTATGATGCAATAATCTACGCTGCCGAAAACGGTGCAGATGTTATTTCAAACAGTTGGTCTGCCCATATATATGCCCAGGCTAATCACGAGGCAATAACCTATGCTACCGGACTGGGTAGTATTATTGTTGCGGCAGCAGGGAATCACAATTATTTTTCAAATTTTTATCCGGCCGATTATCCAGGGGTTGTGTCTGTTGCTGCAGTGCAACCAAATGATCATAAAGCCTCTTTTTCCAACTATGGCCCTAATATTTGGGTCAGTGCCCCGGGGACTGGAATATTAAGTACATTGCCAAATAATACCTATCAAAGTTGGTCAGGTACTTCCATGGCAACACCTCTCGTGGCAGGACTTCTGGGCCTGGTTAAGTCATATCATCCCGAGTGGACTTCCAGCCAGGTGATCACACAGGTGCTGGGTACAGCCGACGACATCGACCAGGTCAATCCCGGATTTGAGAATTTATTAGGTTCAGGCAGGATAAATGCCTTCCATGCGCTTGACTCCTCGGGTGTTACCCTTGACCAGGAAATATCCCTTGATTTGGTAAATTCAACCTGTTATGATGATGATAACGATCAGATGCTTGAACCCGGTGATGTGGTTAATATGAGTATTAAACTCAGGAACTACAACTTTGGCATTGGCGCAAGCAATGCCACTTTCACACTTTTATGCAATGATCCCGATATTACTATTTCCAATAACTCGTGTTCTGCCGATATTCCCGCTGATGATTATTTCAACCTGGAGCATGTATTCGAATTTCAAATTTCGGAACAGGCCACCACCCACCTTGCTGTTTTAAAGCTCATCACAACTGCCGATGTAGAAATCACCTGGGGCGATACCATTTCGTTGGAAATACCTGTTGCCCCAGAAGGCATACTCGTTTTTCAAGGCGAGGGTACAGGCAATGCTTTTAGTGGAGAGTATATAAATGACTGTCTTTCAGAACAAGGGTTTCAGGTATATTATACTTCTCATTTTCCGTTTTCATTCAATGGTTTTGATGCAGTCTTTATGTCGTACGGCAATTATGGGGATCGGATCGATGATGGTGTAATCGTCACATTTGAGATGACTGAAGTCATGACCGAATACCTATTGGATGGTGGATATATTTATGCAGAGTGCGGGTCGTTTTTTGGTGGGATGGCATATGTTGGTTACCCTAATCTTCCTGAGATGTTGGAACTGTTTGGGGTAGATGAATTAGAAGTTTCTACTAGTAGCCAGAATCCAATTAATTTATTAACTGGTTTATCCGGTTCTGTTGGCGAGGAGTTAGTCTTTGATGGTTCAACGCAAAGTCCCAATTGGTATATTGATAAATATACTCCCAATGAAAATGGTGTGGCAGCTTTTGAAGAAGATGGATATGGAACCGTTGCGGTGCAGGGAGAGGGAGAATATGGACAGAAAACATTTTGTTTTGCCTATGCTTTGGCTCACCTTGTTGACGGAGACCCTCCAAATACAAGAGATACCTTGCTGGCCAGAATCATCAACTTTTTTGAACTTGAACCCGAAACGCCAAACAATTTCATAAACATCCCGGAAGATTATCCCACAATCCAGCAAGGCATCGATGTGGCTGATGAAGGTGATACGGTTTTGGTAGCCCCCGGTACCTATGTTGAGAACATCAACTTCAGCGGAAAGAACATTACTGTGGCGTCACATTTTCTAACGACAAATGATACAGCCTATATTTCCCAAACAATTATTGATGGAGACAGTATCACAAGTGTGGTGGTTTTTGAAAATGGGGAAGATTCAAGCGCAGTATTAAATGGCTTCACACTTACAAAGGGATCAGGGACAGTTATCCCATGGCCCATTGGTCCGGGTACCTATGGCGGAGGGATTTATATCTCAGCAAGCAGGCCGTCCATCTGTAATTCAATAATCAGTGGCAACTATGCTGATAATGGGGGCGGGATTTATTCTGGTGGACTATATCCAGATAGTAGTAATGCCACTTTGCTAAATGTGACACTAAAATTAAATAGCGCAAACGATTTTGGTGGTGGTTTATACATTGGATACGGTTCACACCTCACACTTGTGGACTCAAAAATAGAAGAGAATTTTGCCAATTATGGTGGAGGTGTCTGTTGTGGTAATATCAGTCCTGATTTTAGAAATGTTACTGTAAGTGGGAATGTTGCCAAAAATGGTGGGGGAATATATTTTTCAAACCCTATAACATTTGGTGATAACATCGACCGTTGTAATGTTTATGAGAATTACGCATTACATGGCAACGACCTGTATTCCGGGGTTGATGTAGAAATTGCAATCGATACCTTCAGCGTATTAAACCCAACCGAATATCATGCCTGTCCAGTCGAAAATTTTGAATTTGATGTATTAAATGGAATGATTGAGCAAGCAGATGCCGACCTGTTTGT
>JABMQA010001394.1 GCA_013203545.1 Bacteroidota bacterium | reverse complement strand
GGCATCGGCTCCCAAATGTTCTGCTTCTGTCTTTATCCTGTTATTTAATTCCTGATTAAAAACAACCGTATCCTTGGGATTTTGATATATTTCATCATATGATTTAATCCTGTAAGGTACATTGGCATAGGTAAAGATTTCATGTGTCAACAGATGATCCAGTTTACCGGGGTGGAAATCGTTGGAGAGTTCCAGTAATTTCTGGAGATAAATAATCTGATGATCACCCCAATATCCAATGTATGACCAGGGATCGTTTGGGTCAGGGCTTTCCCAGTCGATGCCATCGCGCATTATGCGGTATGGATTGTATCCATCGATGGTCGAAGCATTGACAAATTTGCTAATGATGCCCTCGGTGTATTCGGGATAGGAATAGCACAATGCTTCCCAGTTTTGAAAAATATCACGCCAGTTTCCGGCATAATAATATTTTACCCGGCCATCTTCATTTTTGGTTTCGATCGAAAACATGTTCCACGGCCTGCTTGGATCACCATGCCTGCGGCTAAAAGTTAAGGGTAAATATTCGTAAGCTATTCTAAATAGATCTGCATCCCCCGTTTTTTCAGCCAACCCGATTAAAGATGAGTAATCAATTTCAGCGGGTAGATTTTCGAGCCAGGTTTGATATTCTTTGGTAAGCAGGCGATTGATCTGCCACAAATAGCGTTTGAAATCGTTTTTATCAATGCGATAATTGTTTATGAAAACACCTCCGCGCATAATATTAAACAGCGTATTTGAATAATGGCGGGCATAGCACAGATCCGTATTGGTCATTTGAAACCCATCGGCAAAGGCCACCATCTTTTTCAGGTTTAATGTCCCTTTATTAATATCTTCATTGATCAGGTATTCAGCATTGCTTGTTTTATTGATAAAGACATTCAAATTAGAAACATCCGTACTGTCCTGGTTAATTTCAGCAATTGTAACCCACTCCTTTTTATCATTCAAATCCAGCACAAACCCGGCGTTGATAAAATAAGCACCCCGGGTTGCCCGAATATCGTACTCGGATTCAACGGCTTGTCCTGTGGTAAAACTACTGACCTGCTTATCCGAGATTAAAATCCGGCTATTCTCCCCAAATCCCACTGACCAGACGGTAGTTGCTTTCAGGGCCTCGCTGGGCTCAGCCCGGTCGACCGGAATGGCGCTCAGCATAAATAGGCCCAATGTGCTCTCTTCAACCCTTTCACTCTTTTTGTAGGCATCCGAAAGGTTGCTATACTCATTTTGAAAAGCATAGCCCACACCATGCGGAATGATATTTTTAATTCCATCCAGTACTTCGATGGTAATGGTTGATTTATCAAGGTTGATGAGGGATGACTTTTTTACAAAACCAAATTTTTCGCTGTTGTGCCACCCATACCGGAAAGCAAGCCCGAGGTCGGAATTTACTTCTTCGAAGATGATTTTATTGCCATAAATACTTTTATACAGATTTCGGGTAATTTTGTAAAATTTCCGGGAATCTTCAGTGAAAGGTTCCCAGAGAAAAGTTTCCCCATCCTTATCAACCAGAAAATAAGTTCTACTTCCGGTTATGCCATTATAATCATGAATTTTATCAACGGTGTAATAGGGAAACAAAGCGTTATCGCGGTCTTTTCTTCCGGCTGACAGAGAGCCTGTACTCGATATGAACATCCAGTGATCGGAGTCACTTACAATGCTGATAAAAAAATCAGGCATCTCATGGTAATTCTTTATCTGATAATATTTTTCATTATCAATTTCAACAAATTGACCTGAAATTTCAGATTGAAATGTATTTATTTCATTTTTACCCAGGTATATTTTATTTGTTCCCATTTAGCAATTTGAGATTTTATAAATTATCACCGAAGCATCAAATCCCATCAGGAAGCCACCCAACGCCACGATGAGTGAAATTTTTACAATGTATTTTTGTTGTTTGCTCATTCGTTTTTGTGTTCTCAAAAAAAAGAAGCTGCCGCAAAAAAAACTTAATCTTCCTCCTGCACTGATTCTGATCAACCCTTTCACATGAATTATTAACCAAAAGCGACAGCTTCATATGAGAAAAACACACTAATCCCTTTGATAAATTCTTACAAAATCCACTTCCATGGTCTGTGGAAAAGCAGCATCATCTACTTCACCTCCCCATGCGCCCCCGACAGCCACATTCATAATGAGATAAAAAGGTTTGTCATAGGGCCACTTGCTTTCACCCAATCCTTCATTTTTGTACTCAAAATAGAGGCTGTCATCCACATATGCTTTTAACACATCCGGTGTCCATTCAAGAATATAGGAGTGAAATGTTTCGGAAACATCCTGTACAGAAATGGCCGCTGTT
>JABMQA010001393.1 GCA_013203545.1 Bacteroidota bacterium | reverse complement strand
TCCTACAATAGTTACAATGATTTTTTTCATTTAAATTTGTTTTTAATATTTAACATTTATTGAAAACATTTAGCTGCATTACTGACCAACTAACTCTTTACCAAACAAAGACCCCCTCTAACTCCCCCTTGAGGGGGAGGACGCTTTCGCACATGGCTATCGATTGGCTCATGCGTGGGGCAACTCCCTTCCCCTTGAGGGGAAGGGCCGGGGATGGGGTCAAAAAAATTCTTATAAATAGACTATCCACCTAAATAATTACCTTTAATTTTTAATAAACTCAATTACTACTACCTGTTAATTTGCTCAGTTTTAACTTCCAGTTTGTGATCAGGCGGAGACACAAAATGTATCCCCAAACCCAGTCCCTTCATCAAAAACCAAAGCCCCATCACAATTATAAAAACAGGCACCAGTTTCCGAATATATTTACGCACCGGAACCGTGATAACATTTCCGAGCAGGTTTAGACCCAGCATAATGGGAATGGTGCCCAATCCGAAGAGTGTCATATAAAAGGATCCCATCAGGGCATTCCCAGATGCCAGCGACAATCCGATGGCAACATAAACAGGCCCGCACGGTAATAATCCGTTGAGCAAACCTATTACAAAGAGGGAAGCATATGATTTCTTACCAAATAGCAATCCCAGCTTCATTTTCAGTTGATTCACCAGCGGAAAAAGTGGGGACTTGTTCGCAATGGATTTAAACAATAATGGGAAAAGAACTGATAATATCATTGCTGCGCCAATGGCAATGGAGAGCCCTTGCTGAAATCCGGCCATTTTAAACCCCTGTCCCAACAGCCCGAATAATGCACCCATCAGCGAGTAGGTCACCACCCTGCCCAGATTGTAAATAACACTTCCCGCGCTTTTGGTGAACCAATTATCATTTTTAAGCGGTAGCGAAATGGCAATGGGCCCGCACATTCCAATACAATGAAATCCGGTCAGGAATCCAAAAATGAGTGCAGCATATAGTAAATCTATTTCCACAAGTGTTTACTTTACATGAATATCCTTTTCGAAATAATACCAGACATCCCTATATACCCATTCAACCTGTACAATGTATTTTCCTTTTTCCATTCCGGAGGTTGAAACAAACTGCTTCCCGGTTTTGTTGAGTGCAAGCTGTAATAAAATATCCTTTTTATTATCAGATGGACGAAACAAAAGAATTTTACCCAATAATTTATCATACTCAAAAATGGACGGGAAACCAATCCCGATGGTATCATTGGTATATTTTATGGTAATCTGTTCTTTTAAATCCCGGGCATTTTTCCTTTTATCAATCTGCTGTTGATGTTCAATTTCTTTTGGATAGTAATCTTCATGTACCAGGTTGATATTTTGCCTGAATGCGATGAAAACCATTACAGCCATGCCCAAAATAAATACGATGATAACCAAAACGATACCTGTCCCCCAATTGAATTTCATATTTTCTCCTGCATAATTGGGTCCAATCTAAAAACCTTAATTTCTCGCAAAGACGCCAAGACGCAAAGAATCATTTTATTAATATTCAAGCCTTTGCGACTCTGCGGCTTTGCGAGATTTTTGTTTTTCTATGTTTTTAGACCAGACTCATAATTCATTATTTAGTATTCAATATTCGATATTTCTTTCCTTTTTTAGCGTGTACTCTTATTGAAGCCATCGATTTTACCATTGGTAATTCACCTACTGGTTAGGCCCCACAAAGGTAAGGTCAATTTTTTCGATGAGTTTATCACCGGTAAACACCCCCAGTTGGATGGGTATTTTTCCCTTCACATCTACTTTATCAAGGAAAACAAAAAACACCCCTTCCGTTGAAGAGGCCGCTTTAACTTTCATCGGTCCGGCCGCCATCACAATTTTGCCCTCATGTGAAAGCAATTCGATGCGAATGGGAAATTCTTCACGCTTTTTGTTGACCACTTTGATGTTGTATAGATTACTTATCTGGTTATCTACCTGTTCCTGAAACAACAATCCCGGTGTCCGTAATATGGTTGTTTCCACATCCGTTCGATTGAATAAAAGAAAAATCAGAAAAGAAAACAGAACCACGAGTACCGAAATATACGCAATCAGACGTGCATTTAAACGCAGTTTCTTTCCAGTGGAAATTCCCCTTTCGGAGTCGAAACGGATCAAACCTTTGGGCATACCAAAACGGGTCATGGTTTGATTACAGGCATCGACACATGCAGTACAGTTTACACATTCGAGTTGGGTACCATTCCGGATATCAATGGCAGTAGGACATACCTGGACG
>JABMQA010001392.1 GCA_013203545.1 Bacteroidota bacterium | reverse complement strand
GAGGCCATGAAAAAAGAGAGTGTTCCGCTTACCGACTCTATTTTAGAGGTAATTAAAGCTTTGCCCGGGGTTAGGGTAGCATATCCCAATATTGAGTTTGCAGCACGGGTTCATGTTATGGGCGACTCAACGAGTACCCGTATTCAGGCCATGCCTGCTGAGATTAAAAATTTTAAACCATTCAACGATATGCTTGCAGGCACTTTTTTTGAAAACGATTCGGTGGAATGTGTGGTTCTCCGTGAGGAGTTGCTGGTACGGCTTAAAATCAAATTGCAGAAAAACGATGAAAAAATTGAACTATCCAGGGAAGATTCGGCAAAAGGGTTCAGGGTTATGCGGCCGGATTCGCTTATCGGGCAAACTATAAAGCTGGTAACATTAAGCGTAAATGCCTCCAAGATACCCAATGCACTTTTCAGTATGTTGGGTAAAAATCCTGAGTTACCCTTTGATGAAACGCTGGTGGAATTAAAGATTTGTGGAATCATGAAGCGGGCAAGCCAGTTTGGGACAAATATTTTTAGTGGGAATATTGTTATCCCGGTGCAAACTGCTGAAAAAATTCCGAAACTGGGGTTTTCCAGTGTTTGGGATATTCTCGACAGGAAAACAAGGGCCGGTACCTACAGCTCCATTCATGTACGGGTGGATGAAATGAAGCAACTTGACAATGTGAAAAAGGAGTTGGAAAAAATGGATGTCGGGATATTTTCCATTGCCGACCAGTTGGATGAGATCAAGCGCGGGTTCCTGATCCTGGATTCACTACTCGGGGCCATAGGTGTAATAGCCCTGATCGTTGCTGCATTAGGGATTATCAATACCATGGTGATGTCGATACTTGAACGGACACGTGAAATTGGCATCATGAAAGCGATAGGCGGCAGTGAAAGAGAGATCAAAATGATATTTTTTGTAGAAGCTGCAGTAATTGGTTTGATCGGTGCGCTATTCGGATTATTGCTTGGATGGCTGGTTACCAGGCTAGCCAATGTAGTGGTGAATGCGCAGATTATTCCCGAAGGGATTGACCCGGTAAACCTGTTTTATTTTCCTTTATGGCTGATTTTTGGTGCCATTGCCTTTTCAATCCTCATCAGCCTGGCAGCAGGGATGTACCCGGCTACGAGGGCAGCAAGGATTGATCCGGTCAGGGCACTGCGGCATGACTGATTACCATACTTATTTGGTAAAAAAAGATTTTGCTTTACAGATAAAAAAAATGGAGGAACATAACTCCGGCGCCCATCAGAAATCCACCATAAATCTGTATCGGTGTATGACTTGTCAGGGTAAGCCTGGCATAACCTACAATTCCCGAAATGAGTAGTGTTGGAATGAGAATAAGGATCAGGTCCATGTTCAGCAAAACGGAAATACTGAGAAAAGCCCCGAAAAGGCCTCCCAGGGCACACATGTAAATACTTATTTCCCAATTCAGGGTGATAATTAACGAAAGGATGGCAAGGGAAGTCATGCCCAGCAAAAACAGGTCAAATACAGGTGATACTTTGATTTGGTTTAACAGGTAATAGGTAATAAAATAAAATACTGCCGCAACCGAAAGCGGGAAGAACTTTTTTTCCCTGCCTTCCATTTTGAATTTACCGGCAACCATTTTGGAAAATAGATTTGCCATCAGGGCAGGTATGATAAGTGTTGTAATAAGTACCAGTCCCAAAATCATCAACCTGGCTTTGGTTGGTATGGTCATCGACTGGTAAAAATGCAGGTTCAGCGTAATCAGAAGGTAGTACGCTGTTATGGCCAGTGGATGGAATATAAATGAAACGAATTTGGAGAGCATTTTTTCCATGTGGCAAAATCCCTGTTGTTACAATTCCTTTCTAAGGCGGGCAACCGGAATACTCAGTTGTTCCCTGTATTTGGCCACTGTCCGGCGTGCAATATTGTAGCCCTTTTCTTTAAGGATTTTGGTTAAATGTTCATCGGTTAGCGGTTTGCTTTTATCTTCGGCTTCGATGCAATTCTGAAGTATTTTCTTGATTTCACGGGTCGATACTTCTTCTCCGGATTCTTTTTGCATGGATTCTGAAAAGAAACTCTTTAATAAAAAGGTTCCGAAAGGGGTTTGAACATACTTGCTGTTGGCAACCCGTGAGATGGTGGAAATATCAAGGCTGACGATTTCGGCAATATCTTTCAGGATCATGGGCCTGAGCTTGGTTTCATCACCAGTAAGGAAATATTCTTTTTGGTATTCCATAATAGCATGCATGGTAACGTACAAGGTATTCTGGCGCTGGCGAATGGCATCGATAAACCATTTGGCAGAGTCGATCTTACGTTTTACAAACATCAGGGCATCCTTTTGCTGGCTCGATTTTTTACTTTTATCAGCAGCGTATGCCTGGATCATTTCGATGTATGTTTTACTCAACCTTAATTCAGGGGTGTTTTTAGAGTTTAATGATAATTCGAGTTTACCATCCTGGTTGGTAATCATAAAATCAGGTGAGATGTACTGGTT
>JABMQA010000121.1 GCA_013203545.1 Bacteroidota bacterium | reverse complement strand
TTTCGAATTGTATTCGCTGCATGGGGATATCTATACCGATTTGGATATTGATGTGAAAAGGGATGATAAAAAAGGCAAGAGCAATAACCTGAGTTTCATTGGAGGCATGAACGATATTGATGGGACAATCAATGGAGGCGGCGTTAAAATGACCATCTCGTCCATCAATGGCAACCTTTTCCTAAGAAAGAAATAGTCTTTTCAGGTATTTTGACTTCCCGGACTTTACACATACTTCAACAGTGCTCCGGGAAGTTGTTTTCTTTTCAAAGTGTAACATTCCAAAAAATTTATTGTCTTATTAATTCGAAAGTGCTATGAAAAAAAGTGTTTTTATTACCATCGCTATCCTTCTATCTGCATATATGCACGCACAGGATATATTTGAAAAATCAGCAAAGATCGGTAAATCGGTTAAAGTAGAACTGGATTTTGATTTTGCCGATCAGATCGTGATCAAAACATGGGACAAAAATGAAGCCTATGTTAAAGCCATCGTAAATATCAACGATAATACCGACAACAATAAATACACACTCACAGTTGATGAGAGTGGGTCGAATATCTCTTTTGAAGCGGAAATTGAAGACCTGGAAAAAATCAGCAGATCCAATTCAACATATCAGCACGGGGTAATCATCAGGGACGATGATCACTGTGTTCATCTGGAAATCGACTATGAAGTATTTCTTCCCCGTGGTACAGT
Source organism: Bacteroidota bacterium (assembly GCA_013203545.1). Lineage (GTDB taxonomy): Bacteria > Bacteroidota > Bacteroidia > Bacteroidales > 4484-276 > JABMQA01. The sequence goes on along the minus strand of JABMQA010000121.1, from coordinate 2,138 downwards.
GATCGACCTGGAAACAATCAGCGGAAATATAGAGATCATCGGCCTTGAAGGCCCCATGCAAATTGAAACCATCAGCGGGTTTGTTGATGTTACCATCAATCCCAAACTTGACCTGGATTTTGAACTGACAACCATATCAGGCAGTATTTACTCAGATCTGGATCTTGAAATTGAGCGGGAATACAAACACATGTATCATATGCCGGGAGGTGATGTGGAAGCCAGCTTGAACAATGGTGGTAAACTGATGGAGCTATCTACAATTAGTGGTGATATCTATTTAAGAAAAACAAAATAATTTATGTTCAGAAACTATTTAAAGACTGCATTTCGTAACACGGTCAGGCAAAAAGGCTATGCTGTGATTAATATGCTGGGTTTATCCATCGGTTTGGCTGCCACCATTTTAATCATGTTGTGGGTGGTAAATGAATTGAGTTTTAACAGAAACAACGAAAACTACCACAACATTTACCGCATGGTACAGCAACAAATGTACACCTCGGGGCCGTTGACCACACCATGCATGCCTGGACCACTTGCTGCCGATCTTAAAAAAGATTTCCCAGAGTTTATTGATGTTTTCAGGTTTTATGAAATTTCGGGAGTTATTAATATTGGCGACAAACGTTTCGCCGACTATATTCAAATGGCCGATTCGGGCTTGTTCAATGTCTTCAGTTTTAATTTCTTGCAGGGTTCACCCGAAACTGCCCTCCAACCCTATACTGCAATCCTTTCTGAAAAGGGTGTTGAGAAATATTTCGGTGATGAAGATCCCATGGGAAAAGTCATTAAACTCAATGATGAAATTAGTTTCAGGGTAAACGGAGTTATTGAAAACCCGCCGGAAAACTCCTCTTTCGACAAAGAATTGTTTCTTCCGTTCCATCATCTCGAAGACATCGGTTTTACATTGGACAGGTACGGGTGGAATACCTATTACATATATGTTCAGCTTCCTGGAAATGTGGACTACAAAGATGTAAATGAAAAAATTAAACATTACATGAGGGAGGTCAGGGAGGATGATGAACTTCAGGTGGAGATGTTTTTGTTTCCTCTCGGCAGTGAAAGACTTTACTCTTTTGCCGGCGAACCCAGGCAAATTACCAATATTTACATCTTTTCAATTATTGCCTCATTTATATTGTTGATTGCTTGCATTAACTTTATGAACCTTTCAACTGCCAGGGCCTCAAAACGGGGCAGGGAAATTGGCCTTCGAAAAGTTGTGGGTGCCCACCGGCGCCAATTGATTTACCAGTTTATCAGCGAGTCGTTGCTGATGGCATTTCTGGCGCTGATTGTAGCGGTAATTCTGGTTCACCTCCTATTACCTGTTTTTAACGACCTCACAGCCAAAGACCTTTCACTTAACATCCTGGATCCTAAAATCCTGCTCAGCCTTGTGGGCATTGCATTGATAACCGGACTGATAGCGGGGAGTTACCCTGCCCTTTACCTGGCTGCACAAAACCCGTTAAAGACCATCCGTCAGTCCACATCCGGCGGCATCAGCGGAAACCCATGGTTCAGAAGGTCACTGGTGGTTTTTCAGTTTGTATTATCAATCGGATTGATCATCTGCACCATTGTAATTTACCGCCAAATAACCTACATCAATAGTAAGGATCTTGGAATGAACAAGGAGAATGTAATTTACGCCAGGTTGAGAGGCGATCTTTCTGAAAACTTCATCGATTTCAAATCTAAACTAAAACAAGATCCAAATATTATTAATGTAACCAGGTCTTCACATCTGCCCTTTTATGTTGGAAGCAATACAGGTGGTTTATCCTGGCAGGGTAAAGATAACGACGATGATGTATTGATAGGCTTTGAGCGCGCAGATTGGGATTACATCGAAACCATGCAAATGGAGTTGGCTGATGGCAGGTTTTTCGAAGAAGGGTATGGAACCGATACTGCGGCTGTGGTGATAAACGAAAATGCAGTAAAAACCATGGGGATGGAAAATCCCGTTGGGAAATGGATCGCTTTTGGTGACGAGGTAAGCGACAGGTACAATATTATCGGTGTTGTTAAAGATTTTAATTTTCTTCCACTCAACCACGAAATCGAACCATTGTCGATTTTTTACAGCCGGACCAATTATAACTTTATGATGGTGAAAG
>JABMQA010001391.1 GCA_013203545.1 Bacteroidota bacterium | reverse complement strand
GTAATGATGTTTCCATTATTGCTACCAATATACAAAATCATAGGTGAGATGTCCTTTTGCATGGATTCAAAATGAAAATCTTCAACCACTCCTAATATTTTGAAATTGGCTGGGCCAAAAACACCATTTCTCGTGGTCCCCATGGAAATAAAATGATTTAATGGATCGTCCCAACCAAATTTTTTAACTGCAGCCTGGTTAAAAATGACACCATTCGAATCTGTCCCAAAATCTGTAGAAAAAGCCCTGCCTTCAATGGTTTTTAGTTCCAGGGTTTTGATATAATCGAAATCCAATCTCCAATGCGGTAAATTAAACCTGTTTTTATTGTCTCCGTCCAGCAAAACTCCGGCGCGCATTGTTTCTGACGGAACAGGGAGAAAGGATGATATAGTCCCACTTGAAAACTCGGGATGATTGAGTAATTCTTTTTTAAACAATTGAGCCTGGTTACCTAGCAATCCTGAATTATGCAAGCATATCAGTTTTTCTTTATTGAAACCCAGTTTTTTGTTATGGATATAATTGAGTTGATGATACACTGTCAAAATGCAACTGATTAATATAATAGTTGTTAACAACTGAATTAGTATCAATATATTTCTGAGTTGAAGGCCTTTCCTGCCTAAGCCAGAACTCCCTTTTAATGCCTGAATGGGCTTGATGGAAGAAAGATAGAAAGAGGGATAACTGCCCGCAATTAAACTCGTAAGCACGATGATGCCAAGTACGGTAATCAGAGTGGAAATGTTAAAGTAATTGATATTTATTTCTTTTCCTGAGAAATTATTGAAATAAGGAAGCACCACTTCAATCAGAATAACCGCCAGTAAAAATGAAAAGGATGTAATTATTAAGGATTCAATCAGATACTGAAGGGCAATTTGTCTTTTACCTGCACCTGATACTTTCCTTATACCAATCTCCTTTGACCTGGTTTCGGATTTTGCAGTGGACATATTCATGTAATTGATACATGCGATCAGCAAAATAAATATGGCAATAAATGAAAAAATGTATACATAGATGATTTCGCTGTTGGGATTCATTTCAAACAACAAATCAGATTGAAGATGGATATCCGTGATCGGTTGCAATACATAGGCTGATCCTGCACTTAGATATTCTTCAAGCGACCCATTATAATAGTCTTGTATTACCGGCCAGTAATATTTTTCAATCAGCCCCTGGATTTTTGAATGCAATAATTTAATGTCAGTTCCGGGATTTACACTAACGTAGGTATGATACTCCTGTTGGTCCCAATTTACAATTCTGCTCCTGGAAAGCGTTTCCATCGGCATGATCGCATTAAAATTAAAATGCGAGTTGGTCGGTATGTTTTGATAAACACCTGATATAATAAATGATTTGCTCCCAACACGAATGCTTTGCCCAACGGGATTGGCTGAGCCAAAATGTTTTCTGGCGCATGATTCGCTTAAAGCGATAAGATTGGGTTTATTTAAAATATTTTTATCGCTTCCAAATATCAATGGAATAGTAAATATTTCAAAAAATGTAGAATCTGCATATCCCATATTATGTTCAGGATGGATTTTACCATTAATTTCGATACTCTCTATACTGCTTGGCCTTATTCTGCAGAAACTTAGTATTTCAGGATATTCAGCACACATGGTTTCTCCCATCGAGGCTGTTGTTATGGCCATGTTTTTACTAACTCCATTGGAAATGTAATGATCAGTTACACGGTAAATGTTTTTATGGTTGGTGTTGTATTTATCAAAACTTAATTCGTCCTGAACCCAGTAGAAGATCAGCATTGCTGAAGCCAAACCAAGTGACAGGCCTAAAATATTCAGTACCGAGAATAGTTTGTTTCGTAGAATGTTACGAATCGCTGATATGAAGTAATTCTTGATCATAAACATCTTTTTTGCGTGAGGGCTCACAGATCTCTTGCAATAATGACAGTGAATTTTCCTACTTGTTACACGAAATCAATGTTTTCATTCTTTTCCCGATGGGAATTCTTCGGGCAAAATGTCAGCTGTAACCCAATAGATATCCATATTGCCAGCTCTGGAGCTGATGAAAGACAAAAATTTCCTGTTTAATTCGTGACAATCATTTTTTTTGAACTTGAATAATTACCGCTTAAAATCTCATAAAAATATACACCCTTAGGAACCCGTCTTCCTGCTTCATCCTTTCTGTCCCAAATGATTGATTGTTGATTACATGGGATTGAATATTGTCGGATTTTCTGCCCCTTTACGTTGCGAATCGAAAGTATGGTATTTTTTGTTTCATTGTGAGGGATATTGATAGAAATAGTTGTAGATTGATTAAATGGGTTCGGATAGTTCTGGAAAATAATTTCACACTTTCCATTATCTTTTACTGATACGATGAATGGATCCAACACACTGATATCTGCCCAATAAGGATTATAGCCCTCAACATTCTCTTTTTCAGTACAAAAGAAAAAGTATTTACCATCGCTTGTAACATGCGGCCCAAAATCATCCTTATCGGAGTTTATTGCGCTACCCAGATTTTGTGCATTTGTCCAGTTACCCTCTGAATCTTTAGTGCTAATGTAAAGATCGCTTGCACCATATCCTCCACTACGGAGAGAGGAATATATGATGTATTGCTCATCAGGATCAATGTAAAGCCCGAATTCAGTATCATATGAATTTATTGAAGGTCCGAGGTTTATAGCTGCCGAATATTGACCATTGATGTATTCCGATTTATAGAGATCATCGTCACCTGAAATTGATAATTCAAAATACAAAGTTTTGTTTTTTGTTACGCAAACTCCGTTACCTAAATATGATTGAGCCGGGATAGGAATATAAACTTCAATGGGAGTTGTCCAATTATTTGCAATTTTTGTGGTAAAATACACCGAGGTTTCAGGACGCCTTGACGTAAAAAATAATGTGTCTCCCCCGGATGTAAAAAATGGGGAATTGCAACTATATGCACCGCAAAATTCCGGGATTGTTGGTGTTGTCCATTCCAGGTTAATAACCTCCATCGAATAAATCAAAGGACCTGAAGTGGTGCCAATATAAATCCTGCTCATAAAAAGCTCCTTGCCATCAGGTGAAAACACCGGAGAGCCATGCCAGCACCATATTGAATTACCCAGTAGATCATCGGGTGGGAATAGTTCAGGAGTAATACCGGGGGGTGTTTGGCCTAAATAGAGCCATGAAGAATCATCTTTCATCTTATCATTAATAGTAGTCCGGGAGTATTCATAAGAAGTATGATCATCCTGGGATTTAATAGAAGGAATTCCTGTTAAAAGGGAGATCATTAAACTGGTAAAAGTAAATTGAATGATTAATTTGAGTTTATTTTTCATCTGTTTGAATTTTTATAACATCATTCGTAATCATTTAGCTGTATTTTTAATCACCTAATTAATTAAAATCACTTTTAATTTAATCCCCCAGAAGGATCAATTGTTTTGTTGTAGAAAATGTATCGCAGGATAGCTGATAATAATATACTCCACCGGCTACTTTTCTGTTAAGCTCATCCTTTCCATTCCAGGTGGTAGTATGGATTCCCGCGGAAACGTGTGCATTTATGAGTGTCTTAATATCCCGCCCGTCAGCATCATAAATCTTCAGCATTACATCTGAGGGCTTCGCCAGGGTAAATTCGATTGTTGTGCCGGATTTAAAAGG
>JABMQA010001390.1 GCA_013203545.1 Bacteroidota bacterium | reverse complement strand
TGTACCAACGGTCCTCGGCTAAAAGCCGCGGTAATCGCGCTGTCTTTGATATGCCCTGCATCGGGATCTCTAAGTGTCTGGCTAAAATTCTTAGGGAATTATGTAGGGTGAAAATTCAGGCTAGAGGGCGGGGTTTTTGATGGAGCTGATTCTGTCAATTTTTATAAATTTGCTAGAAATGTGAATTTGAAAGTTTATGGTTTTGAGTCCTTCATTGAAGTATTTGACTTATGTCCAAACAAATCAATGCTTATAGAAAAAGGAATGGAAATATTTCCCTGGGCATTATGGGACAAAAGTCATGTTTGAGCAGAGATATGGTTTAATAAATCGTTGCAACTGGTTGACAACCGTAAAACCGCAGTTGGAAAGCCCCGTTTATGAAATATGTGACGGTTATGAACCAATCGAGGCACGGTATAAAGAGTGGCTTAAATCCGTTGAGAGGACAGATATAATTATTGCTCTTTCACGTAAATCGGAAAAATATTAATTGGTAACTGGCTTTGTATTCTCTCGAAGAATAACTACGAGAATGTCAACTATCCTGACGCTGTTTAACATGGAAAATGGAGATTACAATGGGAAGAGAATCAAAAAGAGTAGTTCTTTTAGAATTTAAGGACGAGGCAAGGGCCTTTTTAACTTACTATGAAGAACATAATGATGCGCCTGAATCATACTGTATTATTGCACTACAGGATGAAGTTCAGGTCTATCTAAAGCGACGTGGTGTTAAATACGAAAATACCTTGGAATACTTTTCAAACACACATCATGGAAGAGCGTTAAGTAAAGCTGAAGAATGGTACCAATATCTTTTTGAGAGGCTGGATCTTTCCGCTGAGAAAAGCATAAAAGACACATACAATAATTCATTTCTATTCTTGATTCGTTTTTATATGAATCATTTTCTGTTTTTTACAGAGCTCCTTTCATCAATATATAAACAATGCAACATAACTTGTCTATATGCCTGCACAGCTACAAAATTACCAGGCAATGGGAATCCCCTGATCAGGGAGAATGAAAGGTACATAGGGCAGATAGCGAAGGCGTTTGCAGAGAAAAGGGGTATTGCATTTAGGGAAATACCTGTAGGTTTAGAGGTCGGAAATGCAAATGCACAGTCATTTATAGGAAGGGTCCTAATAAGAGTCCTGCATAAGACTTATCGCTTTTTGTTCTTAAAACGGTTAAAGCGGAATAAGCTTCTTCTAACAACTACGACGGAATATAATGTAGGCAAGTTACTACAGAACATCAGCAAGGACCTTACTGGTTTTTACTCAGTTGTGGTAGGGAGATATGAAAAAAATATAGGATTGATTTTGTTATATAGCTTTTTTCAGTTGACTGCATTTCGAAGAAAAAGTGTGCCTTTGTTATTCCCATTATTGCCAGACCAAATGCCCGGTAAAGAAATGGGCAATACTGTTTCTTTTGAAAAGTCTTTCGATACCGCTACAGACAAACTTCAAAACGAATGGTATGAGTCTTTTTTTTATGAAGATATTAGTTTTGTCGATATATTTATCGACAAGATCAAGAGCTGTTTAAAGGCAAGTCTTTTGACTTTATGCAGAGAATCAGAGCAAATAAAATATCTTTTGCGAAAGACAAATGTAAAGTTGGTTGTATCCCCATTCGCTCGTCGATCTGCAGCGTTGCTTGGTGAGTTGTGCCAGCTAAATGGTATAGCTACGTTAATGATTGGGCATGGGATGATTCCAAAGCCAAAAAATGAATTTGAACGTATTGAGAATTATCATCTAGCGGAGAGTCTTATACTTTCGAAGTTTTATAGAAACGTTGCCATTCAGACGCCAAATGAGGAATTGGGGATCAACTCTTCTTCATCGCAGAATCATATGATTAAAACAGGGCCACTGATACTTTCAAAAGTAGATTTGCTTCGTAAAAGCGAATTCATGTCAAAAGTAGTTCCAGGGATAAGGTCTAGCACAAGAATATTACTTTATCCTGAGAATACGCGAGAAAGATTCAATCTGAGATTCCATGGTTTTGAAACCTTTGATGAATTCTTGGCTTCGGCTGTAGATCTTGTAAATGCGACAAAGGATGTGGAGGATGTTCACGTGGTCATCAGGCTGCATCCTGGGAAAAAGATCTCGCCAGAGGATTTTGCCTCACTATTACCAAATTCGGATAATTTGACGGTGAGTTCATATCAAATGCCTTTTTATCAGATTTTAAGCATATGTGACTTGGTCATTAGTTTTTCATCAACCGTAATTGAAGATGCGCTCCAGAATCGTATCCCTGTTCTTCTTTACGATAGGCGAAATAGATACCAGCACTATGAGGCCTACCAATTAAGCTCTCAAAAGGCAAAAAAGCTTAATGGAGTTTACTACATAAACGATTTCAAAGATCTGAAGAACGGTATAGAATGGATTGTGCATAAACATCTTGATAATGATGTCCCGGCTTCTATTTTTGAGGATTATGTTTATCGTGAAAACTATTTCATCAATTTGAAAAGGTTTATAAAGGAGAAGTTTGACCAATGAGTGGATTCATAGTGCTAATTCCAATGAAAGCAACGAGCGTTCGCGGCAAAAACAAAATTGTCGAGGGATAGCCGGTAAGCCACTGTTTTACTACATCCTGTCAACGTTTAACCTGTACAGCAAAATTGCAGGGATTTATATGTCGGTACGGATAACGGATAGTAAGGGTTAAGTTCTTCTGATATGAGCAAAACATTGAGATGTGTTATTGTCGGCATTGGCTATATGGGTGAAATCCGAAAGCGGGTAATTGAATCCCATGAGCTTCTGGAATTGGTTGGGGTGTGCGAT
>JABMQA010001389.1 GCA_013203545.1 Bacteroidota bacterium | reverse complement strand
GCGATGGTTCAGCCGGGGCAGATTTACAGCCTATCTGATTTTATTGGAGAGCGAAACCGTATCGACGGAATTTTGAAAAACCAGGGCTATTTCTACTTCAGTCCCGATTACCTGGTTTTTGATGCCGACACCTCTGTTGGTCAACAAAATATAGATGTGAAGCTGAATTTGAAAAAGGACATGCCACCTGATGCAAGGGTTCCCTACTTTATGGACAGGATAATTGTCTTTGATGATTATTCATTGCGTGATTATCATCCCGATACCGTTTCCATCGATAATTATCTCTATGTTTCAAACTCCCATCAACTTAAACCCAGGACGATACTTAATGCTGTGTTTCTTGAAAAGGATAGTCTATATTCCAGGGCAAATCATTACAATACCCTCAGTCACCTGATGGGGTTGGGTGTATATAAGTATGCCAATGCCCGTTTTAACAAGGATGGTTCGACAAATAGTCTGATGAACGCAGGAATTTATCTTACCCCTCTTAAAAAAATGTCGCTGAGTGCCGAAATGAGTGCATCGGTAAAGACGAATAATTACGCAGGGCCCGGGTTAAAACTCAGCTTTAAAAACAGGAACCTTTTCCGAGGTGCCGAAATGCTGAACATCAATCTGGGTGGCCGTTTCGAAACGCAATTCAGTGGGGATAACGTGGGGGAAACCTCCTATGAGATCACGCTGGATGGGTCATTGACTTTCCCGCGGTTTGTGCCCATCCGGTTTGGAAGAAAGGCTTCCAGGCAATATGTTCCGAATACAATCATTTCAATGGGTGGGGGTTTGTTTTCAAGGATCCGCTTGTACGAATTGCATTCGTTTAATGTATCCCTTGGTTATACCTGGAGAACAAATGAAAGGGTGAGCCATTTGTTTAGTCCGGTTGATGTTAGTTTTACAAATTTGGCCAAAAGTTCCCGGGAATTTGAAGATTACCTGAATGAGAACCCAAATATTCGTAAAAGCTTTGAAGAGCAATTTATCATTGGTTCGAGTTATACTTTTACCTACAGCAATTTACATCTTCAAACAAATCCCACCAACTTTTATATTTCCCAAATGATCGATCTGGCCGGAAATACGGCAAGTGCAATTACAACAGCCCTCCAGGGTTCCCCTCCGAGTGAGTCGAAACAGCACACGTTGCTTGGTGTGCCGTATTCTCAATTTGTACGCCTTCGGAATGAAATGAGGTTTTTTATCAACCTGAAGGGTCAAAATCAGCTGGGGCTACGACTGATAACAGCAGGAGGTATTCCATATGGCAATTCATCCGTCATGCCTTATATTAAGCAGTTTTTTGTTGGTGGCACCAACAGCGTCAGGGCATTCAGGGCTCGCACCGTAGGGCCTGGGACCTATTTTCCGTCGGATAGCCTGAACAGTATCTATGTGGATCAATCGGGTGATATCAAATTGGAAACAAGTATCGAATACCGTTTTCCAATCTATGGTTTCTTTAAAGGGGCGCTGTTTGCTGATGCCGGGAACATCTGGCTGGTAAATGAGGATAAGCAACGGCCAGGTGGTGAGTTCGATATACAAACTTTTTATAAACAATTGGCGGTGGGTGCAGGATTGGGTTTCAGATTCGACTTTTCGTTTGTAGTGATCCGGCTCGACATTGCATTTCCACTCAGAAAACCTAATTTGCCGGAAGGTGAACGCTGGGTATTTAAAGAAATTCAGCTTGGGAGTCCGTTATGGCGAAAACAAAACCTGGTGTATAATGTTGCCATCGGATATCCGTTTTGATTTTTATGGAAGGAACCGGCTGCTGCTTTATTTCATTGTGATCAGATCCGTAACGAATTTCTGAAACTCCTTTATTCCAAATGGTTTGGCCAGATAGTGTGTGCAACCGTTACTCAGGAATTCCTCCCTTTGCCCTTTCATGGCGTTGGCCGTAACAGCCGCAATAGGAATATTTGCATATCCCGGCATCATCCTTATTTCCTGTGCGCATTTCATCCCATTCATCCTGGCACCCAGGTTGATGTCCATTAAAATGGCAGAATATTGATGTTGTTTTACCAACCCGATCGCTGATTGTGCATCAGTTGCCGTATCAACAGCACATATATTTTTTAGGTTATAAGCCATGAAATTCATATTAATTTCATCATTTTCAACTATTAACACCCTACAACGCTGATCAGGTATGGTTTCGTTGAGATTAATATTTTCAGGGAAAGTTATTTTTGGTGCAATGTCTTTTGAGATTTCAGACTCGCTAACGGGTAATTTTAATGAAAAAACTGATCCCTCCCCAAACACACTTTTAACATACAATTCACCATTTATCAGCTCAGTGTATTTCTTGCAAATGGTTAGTCCCAGTCCGGCACCCTCGTATTCCCGGTTATGGCCCTCACTGCCCTGCCTGAATTTATCGAATATCTGGCTCACATAATTTTTTGGTATTCCAATCCCGGTGTCGATGATATTAATGATTGCCCACTCGGTATCTCCCCGGATTTCGTTATCAATCTCAACCGTTACACCACCCTTTCTTGTATATTTAATAGCATTATCTACCAGGTTATGAAGCAGGTTGTTAAGGATTTTCGGATCTGTAAACAATGTTATTCCGGGAGCTTTGGCGGTGAATTCCACGAATAGGCTTTTCCTGGTTGCAGGTACCCTTGACAACATTACCATTTCGCGAACAAATTCATCCAGGAAAACGGTGGTCTTGTTTAAATCCATTTGCCTGGATTCGATAATTGATAGATCAATGATAGAATTGAGGGTTGTTAAAAGACGTTTCCCGCTGGAGTTAATAACTTCCGCCATCTCACGGTAAACAGGTTCGCTGATCTCTGTTTGTAATATTTCAGCGAAACCCAGAATGCCGTTAAGGGGCGTACGCAATTCATGACTGATGTTGGCAAGAAATATGGATTTTAGCTTATCGCTTTCTTCAGCTTTTTCTTTGGCTTTAACCAGTTCGTTCCTGTTATTAAGAATCTCCTGGTTTTGTTTTTTTAACAACCCAAAAGCTTTTTTCTTTTGATTGATTTGCCGGAATAAAACGATCAACGCGGCAAGAATTAATAGAAACCCTGACAGGGAAGCAATTAATAATATCTGTTGCCTTTTTACTAGGATGCTTTTGTTGTCGAGTTCTAGTTGGTGAAATTTGTTATCACTGTTGAGCAACTCAATTTCTTTCTCCTTTTTCTCGAACTCATACCTGGATTGGATAAGAGTAATTTGTTCGTGAATGTTTTTATTAAACACCGAATCTTTTATCCCGGTAAATTGCAGATGATAGGTTAGTGCTTTTTTATAATTCCCGAGCGATTCATGAATCAGGCTATAGTTTTTGAAATTGGTAATTAAAGTTTCCATCAGGCTCATCGATTGTGATAGCATGAAACTGCTGTCGTTGTATAGAAGTGCGGTTTTTGGCTTTCCTGATTTCAAATACATCTCCCCAAGCGTATTAAAAGCTATTGCAATCCCGCTCGCATTTCCGGTTTCTTTTTCCAATTGCAGCGACCGTTTTAGTGCTTCGAGAGCCAGATTCCCCTTTCCAAGTTCAAAATATAATTCACCAATATTATTCAGTGCAGTCGCCATACCTGCTTTACTTCTCATATTTTCCTCAATAGCCAGGGATTTTAGATAATAATCCATGGCTTTGTCATGTTCGTGCAGGTCGGCATAGATAATCCCAATGTTATTATATGATCCTGAAAGGCCTTTCTCATTGTTTATCTCCTTCTCGATTTCCATTGAACTTAAATAATATTCCAGCGCTTTTTCTTTGTTTCCCCAGTCGTAATATAAAATTCCAATGTTGTTAATTGTCTGAGCAATGCCCTCTTTGTTGTTGAGTTCCTCCATGAGTTTTAAAGAAGACTGGTAATATTCGAGGGCTGTTTCATATTGTCCCCAGTCGTAATAAAGCACACCAATTGTATTACGAATATTGGCAATTTCGGCTTTATTATTTATTTGTTCGGTTTTTTTAAGGGAGTTTTGATAGTATTGAAGCGCCTCAGCTTTCTTCCCTATGTTTTCAACCAGTATCCCCAGATCATAAAAGATATCTGCAACCTCCTGATGATAGTTCAAAGAGTCATAGATTTTCAGCGATCTGTGATATTCATCAATGGCCTGATCTGTAAGGCCATCTTCATCGGAGTTGATAGCCATAAATAATATTGCCTTTGCAACACCTTCGGGATTGTTAATCGAAGTGTACAGATCAAGGGCGATTTTATAATATGGTCTTGCTTTCTGGTAATTGTTCTTGTAAAAGTAAACATCGCCTATATTGATATTTGCAAATGCTTTTTGTTCAACATATTTAGTTTCATGAGCATAGTTGAGGGCATCGGTAGCATATTCAAGTGCCTTGTCCGGGTTGGAGTTAACCAGCCCGGCAGCAATTAAATTTAAAGTATTAATTTTTTCTTCCCCG
>JABMQA010001388.1 GCA_013203545.1 Bacteroidota bacterium | reverse complement strand
GGCCAGGGGCCGGTTGCTTCAATAAAAAAGTTGGAATTTCCATCCTTTTTTCAATTCTTCAACTTTTCAACCTTTCAACTTATCAACCTTTCAACTTATCAACCTTTCTTTAATGGCGCCTTTTAAATCCCTTTCGTATTAATTACAAGGTTAACAAAATTATAGGGCGGCAATGTCCCTACGTATTTGAAGGTCATAAAACGGCCATATTTTTCATCTAAATCTTTTACTGCCTTATCGAATTCAGGTTCAATACTGTTTTTGATGAGGAAGGCGGCATTGAGAATCATCATATCTCCGTAGTTGTCGTTTATTTTCACATCATCAGCAAGCGGATTTAAAACATCGAGGATGATATTTTTATAATTTTCCGTCTCCTTTTTAATCGCTTCGGCTACCATTTCTCCAATTTTCATGCGCTGGTAATGGGTTTTATCGACAGGCAGGTTCATCAGTTTTCCCCGCAGTGACCTGATATCATCATATTTTTCAATGATACTTTCATACATCGCGGCTTCCTTTGAAAGTACCTTGAGGCCCAGTTCTTTCTTGCCTTCCATCTTGTTGAGCAGGTTGTCGAATTTTTTGTAATCCTTTTCAAGGATTCTCAGGATTACGGTGTCATCGTTGTGTTCGGTGATGGTTGAAAATTGAACTGGAAGAACTGTAAATTGTTTCATAGCCTCCTCAAGTACTCTTTCGTGGGCGATCATGTTTACTCTCCGGACTTCATATTGAATGACCGGCGAATTACTGACGATGGCGCTGATATTATTGTAATTGATACCGTAAACCAGGTCGGCCCGTTTTCCCATTCCGATGGGGCCATAGTCTAATGGGCCGGCATGCCTGATGATCCCATAAATATATTTTCCTTCTTTCGGTATTTCCACTTCGTTGCTCATAAATGCCTTTCAGTCTGTTAGTTTTACAATTCCCATTTTTCAGGAAAAATTTTCAGGTCAATAAAATTAAAGATCGGCAATGGGGCCGTATATACAAAATCGCTCCGATCCTGGTATCTGGCGCCAATTTCGGCCATGATGTTATCGAATTCGACCTCCCTGACGCTGTTCACCAGAAATGCCGTATTCATAAACATGGCATCGCTGCTTGTTTTATTGTGTTTAAACTCGAACACCGATTTGCGGAAGACATCGATAATATTTCCTGCCTCCTCCGCTTTCTTTTCAATCAGTGCATGTTCTACAAGATTCCCGGCTTCAGCAATTTTCAGATTTCTTTTTTCCTGGTCATGCAGTTTTTCGATTTCGGCCCTGATTTTTTGCAGTTCAGCATGTTCCTTGTCGATCTCCTTGTATATCATTCCCATGTTTTTCCAGGTTCCCCTTACATTGAGCTCCATCTTGTTCTCGAATTGACGGAGCAATTCCATAAACTCGCTGTATCTGCGGTTCAGCAGGTTCCGTATTTCATCGGGAGTTGCCGCGATGGTGCCAAACCTGATGGGAAGTACGCTTCTGAATTCCTTCATCACCTCTTCAATCACCTTTTGGTGCGCCAGCATGTTTTCGGGATTAATCACGAACCTGCTGAGCGGATGGTCGCTTACCACCATACATAAGCCATCGAAACCGATGGTAGTGACCAGGTCGTCACGTCCGCCTACCCCTATCGGCCCCAGATTGATGTCGTAATCCGAGGCAATGATGCAATAAATATATTTTCCGTCGCGCTGCATATTATTCCTTTATTTTTACCAAAATCAAATTTTTAATTATTTTTTCGTTTACCAGTGAGGTATATTCATCTTCCGATGACTGCTTTGCTGCCGTTGAATAATCAAGCAAGGTGTGATAGGCTTTATTGATCCTGTTGAAGTTTTCTTCGTTGCCATTTTCCGGATGTACATCGGGATGAAATAATTTTGCTTTTTCCAGATATGCTTTTTTTATTTCAGATTCTGAAGTTTCTTCTCTCAATCCAAGCTCTGTTTTTGCCTGTGCCACATTCTCCGGATTCAGCTCTTTAACTTCAATAGTATAAAAACTATAACACGGTAGCGGACCGACCAATTTGAAGTTCAACAACCCTTTGTATTCTTCATCAAGCCGGTCAATTACCTGTTCAAACTCTTCCAGGTTATTCCTGTTAATAAGAAACGCTGAATTGGTTATCATCTGGTCATTCATCACCTCGTGCGTTTTTATATCGAGACTGATTGGTGACAACGAATCCAGAATATTCAATTCAACCTTTGTGTTTTTTTCTTTCAATTTTGCCTGAACCAGCATCCCCACTTTCATCTGGTCATCTTGTGAAAGCTTGTCAATGTTTTTCATGATGTTATCTTTCATTGCAATGATGTCCGGATGGTTGGCGATATCTTTCAGGGTTCCGGAAAAATCAGCCCAGGTTACTGCAAGGTCAATTTCTGTCAGGTATTCGATTTTCTTTAAGGTATCGATAATTAAATCATAACCTTTTGCAAGTATGCTTAACACCTCTTCTTTGGCACGTACAACTGTTCCGAGCTTCATGGGGAGGATCATGGTGAAACCTATTGCCATGATTTCTTCAATGGTTTTTTGATGATGGACCAATAGGTGAGCCAGCGATTCCCTGTCTAAAGAATCAAGTTGCGCATTTTCCCTGTCGGAAACGATGGCAGATATGTTTTGAAATGTCATGGTATAGACCCCGGAATTTTCCAATGATCTAAACATATCCGAACCGTAAAAATTCGGCACAATCCCGTAGATGTATATTCCATTTGTTGTCATGCTTTTTTAAGTTTATGGGTTTATTAGTTGATGAGTTGATGGGTTGATTTCTTCATTGTGTTTTGTTTTAAAACTAATTGTATTGCTTCTTCAAAATGGGTTTCCAAAATGGAAATATCCCCGGTAACTTCATTCGATTTTCCGCGTTTTTTATCAATCAGTTCGCGAATGGCGAGCATGGCTGCTTTCCGGCAAATAAATTCGATATCGGACCCTGCCATGGTGTCGGTTTTCAGCGCCAATTTGTTCAGGTTTACTTTTTTGCCAAGGGGCTTATTCCGGGTATGGATGTCGAATATTTTCTCCCTGGTTAGTAAATCGGGAAGTGGCAATTCGAATATCAGATCGAACCTGCCACTTCTTAGCAAAGCAGGGTCAATTAAATCGATACGATTGGTCGCAGCGAGTACTATAACTCCTTTAAGATCTTCAATGCCATCCATTTCGGCAAGGAACTGACCGATCACCCGCTCGATCACGCCGGAACCCGAGCTGTCGTTGTTGCGCCTGGGGGTAAGACTGTCAATTTCATCCAGGAACAAAATACACGGTGATGCCTGTTTTGCCAATTTAAAGAGTTCTCTCACTCCTTTTTCTGATTCCCCGATGTAACGGCTCAGAATCTGCGGGCCTTTTACGGAAATAAAATTAACGCCGCTTTCGCTTGCCAGCGCTTTTGCCAGGTAGGTTTTGCCTGTGCCGGGTTTCCCGTGAAGGATAATTCCCTTGGGTGGGTTGGTATCGGCTTTTTTAAACAGGTCGGCATATTTCAAGGGCCATTCCACAGCTTCTTTTAATTCTTCTTTTATTTCGTCAAGCCCCCCTACATCATCCCATTTCACATCGGGCACCTCCACGAAAACTTCCCTGATGGCCGAAGGTTCAACCTCTTTCATCGCATCCAGAAAATTATCCATGGTCACTTCCAGCGACATCAAAAGTTCGTATGGGATTTCGGCCATCTCGAAATCGATTTGCGGAAGTATTTTCCGCAAAGCAGTCATGGCGGCTTCCCGGGCTAAAGCTTCGAGATCGGCGCCCACAAAACCGTGGGTGATTTCTGCCAGTTTTTCCATATCTACATCCACCGACAAGGGAATGCCCCTGGTATGGATGTGAAGTATTTCCAGCCTTCCCTTTTTATCAGGAATGGAAATAGAAATTTCGCGGTCGAACCGTCCCGGCCTTCTCAGCGCCGGATCAATGGAATTAGGAATGTTGGTGGCTCCGATCACAATAACCTTCCCTCTCGATTCCAGGCCATCCATCAGCGACAGCAGTTGGGCTACAACACGCTTTTCAACCTGCTTTTCGCCCCCCATATCTTCCCGCTTGGGCGCAATGGCATAAATTTCAACAATAAAAATGATGGAAGGTGCATGT
>JABMQA010001387.1 GCA_013203545.1 Bacteroidota bacterium | reverse complement strand
TTCGGGATGGTATAGGATGGGATAATTGCGCTATTAACAGCTACGGAACCGCCGGTATGTTTCATGAATGACTCGCAAAGACAGTTACCGGCATGGGCAACGATGTCCATGTTGTCGCAACAAACATCAAAGAACACAAACAACTGATCCGCATTAGTAAGCTGGTTGACATGAGATGCAACAAAGCTTCCTGTTGCACCCCACTCCCAAAGCTCGGTTGCACTGCCGTGGCCACGATAATTTAAAACACCAACACCTGTTCCATTTACAAAATCAATTACATCTTGATTTGTAGCGCCTGCTCCGCCATAAGCTGTTTCGAAAATAGGCACTTGCACATTGTATGGATAGGTTCTGATCTCTTCTGAACATAGTGTATATTTTCCGGGATATTGTTCTTTATGGGCAATCAGAAGTGTGTTTTCCGCCCAGTTATCCGAAACATCAGGTGTCAGATAATGGTTCATTGTTTTATCGATCTGCAGCTCAAGTTGCAGTATGGCGTTGTTGTCGTAAACAAACCTTCCGATGGCCAGGTCTGCATAGTGGTCGTCAGCACCATCGAGGCAGGTGTACCAGCTATCAGAATAAGATGCGTCTTCTCCACCCGGTGCCCACCAGTACATGGGAACAACATTGGGTCCGCCACCTGTTCCGCCATTTGGATAAGCATCGCCAACCATTAAAACATACTCGAGGCCGTCAGTGTCATAAAGATCTGAAATGTAAGCTTTAAATTGTGCTGCCGTGTTGAAACCGGTTTCTAAAGTTCTTACTTCAACTTTATGTCCCATCTGATTTTTCCAGTCAACAAGAGGCTGGATGGCGTCAAGCGCCTCTGTGTTTGTAATAACCAGGTATTTAATGCCCGGATTTTCGCGCAATGAAGTGGTGTAACCCATTTGCCCGAAATTTGGAATAGCCGATTCGTAGATGTTATAAAATTTGGGAGAGATTTCTTTACTGCGGTTTAAAACCAGTTCGGGGTCAAATCCTGAAAATTCAACTTCAATTTTGGCATAGGTAACAGCAAAAAGCTCACCTGTGGCAGGATTGTAGGTAAATGGAGTCATATGAAGACTTGTTACCTTAACATCGCGCCAGATGCTTGGGTTGTCCATAACAACATTTTCCTGTGGATAGTTGGCTGATCTGCTGTAGAATTCATTGTCGATCACAAATTCGTGTGAATGACCGCCCGGGTTGTCGGTTGTTGGTGTCTGGAACGGATAGATGTTGTAATGTCCCACATTCATGGTTTGCATTTCAACAATCCTGTAGCTAACCTTCTGGTTATCGGGGATGCCGATCAGTTGATGTAGCATCGGAAGTTCCGGGCGGCCAACCTCTTTGGTTGTCCGGCCGTCTAACAGGCTGATACGCTGGAAGGTCATATCTTCATGTGTAGCTTCTTCGGTGTACATACCCGAGATGGAAACTTCGAGGGTAAGGCCTGAATGATCGGAGTCAAGTATATTGACCGTTGGCCGGCTCGCATTTTCACTGGTGAATGAAACCCAGCTAAGTTGAGCAAATACTGTGCTTACTGCCAGTATCAGAGTAAAAAATAGTGTAAACTTTTTCATAGTGAATTAAATTAATTAAGTTATTGATTTCGAAATTATTTTATCTGGTACAGATGATTTTACTGATGATAACATTTTCAGGTGTAATAAGCTTTACGAAATAAATTCCGTTGTTCAGGCTTTCTGAATCGAATTCATATTTTTCCAAACCAGGAATACCGCTTGCGCTTTCAGCAATAACGGCTACCTCTTTGCCTAACGAATTGTAAATGGCAAGTGTGTAATCCAGGCCGGTTTCGATTGAAAATTCAATAAATAATTTATCGGTAAATGGGTTTGGATAAATCGATAACTGTTTTCCTGTTTCATTATCACCAATACCAGTCACCACAACATGTATGCTGTTTGACGGGAATGATTCGCACCCAAATTCGCTGGTAACAACCACGTGATATACATCCTCCCATGTGCACTCATAACTTTGTCCGGTTGCGCCGGATATCGGGCCCTGGCTGTCGTACCACTGATTCCCTTCGGATGCATCCGAATGGAGTGTGTTACCCGTGAGATTAATAAAAGGTGTTTCGGGTAGTTGATGCACGGTTAAAGTAAGCTGTTCGCTAACTGTACTACTCCCGTCATTAACTTCAACCGTATAATCCGTTGTTTCCCCGGGAGAGGCCACAGGGTTATAGATGGCCGGGTTGCTCAGTCCGGTAGATGGTGTCCACAGGTAGGTAAAACTTCCCGATCCGCCACCTGCATTTGCCATCAGCTGCGATTCATCACCCACGCAAATCTCATCAGGCGTACAGGTTACATTAACTGCCAATACACCACCTGCGATGACAACCGTATAGTCCTCAATCTCTCCATATGATGCTTCCCCACATGGTTCAGGCGCTGAACTGTATGTCATCCTGATGCGCATCCGGTAATGCGCAGCCATCTGGTTATCGGGAACTGTAATGGTTCCCTCGAAAGTCTGGCCGCTGCCACCAACGTTGGTCAGGACAAAGGTTTCATTGGACTGGCTGCCGAATTCCATATCCACGTTCCAGTCGATCCACACAGTTACAAGATCACTTGCCCATGCGTTTCCATTTTCGATGGTAATTTGTTCGGAGGCACCCGCTTCCAGCACAGTAATCATATCTGTATAATTGGCTATACCACCTTGCCATCCACTTGAATTCTCAATATCCCCAAATGAAACATTTTCAATGAATTCGTCTTCTGTACCGGTTGAGGCCTCACAATAGTCGGCAAAGACAACAGAAATTTCGTCGGATACCTCAATGCCATACATGGCTTCCATCATGAGGTCCAATGTTGCTGTGTATCCTGCCGGAATATCATCGGCAACCGTTACTGAAAATGTAACCTGATCGCCATTGCCCGGATTTAAATCGCCGATATCCTGAACTGCGGTGGTGTTAACAGTCATGTAAGGATCCGTTGAACTCATCATCGCCGTAACTTCATAAGCACTTGCATCCCCTTCATTGGCAACTGCCACGATCACGTCAGCGGTTTCGCCCGGATCGAGGTGGCCGTTGTTGTTTCCTGAAGCGCCATCGTCAACCACAAAGCCGGTGAACGATAAGGCAGGAGAACAAACTACAACACTAAAACTGGATGACCAGGTATCCTGCCCCACAGCCTGTACTGTAAAACTGATGGCATGTTGATTGGGTGTAGTGGCATCAATATCAAAAGCAAAGGCATCTTCCATATTTACTGAGGCACCACCTGCTATATTTCCAAAATCTTCGGTATCATCGGTAATGGTAACGTATGGGTCAGATGAGGTAAGTGTTACAACCACATTATCTGCCTGCACGGTACCAACATTTTTCATTTCCGTGGTTAACATAACGGACTCGTTGTATTCGGGAATACCGTTGTTGTTGCCGTTAATATCGTTGATTTCTGAAGATTCATAAACAACGTATGCTCCACCGTTGGGAATTATCGTTACAGGAAATTCATTAAGCTGGCAATTGTATCCTGACACGTAAATTGAAGCATCACCAAGGTCGGCGATAACTTCTGTAAATTCTATTTCGGCCAAACCTGTGGCATCGGTTTGTGCCATACCATAGCTAACGCCATCTTTCATAAAAACACAATAAAGGCCTTCGATTGGCCCACCGTTTCCGTTTACAGTTATTGATATGGAAGGAACACCAATTGGGATGGCATCCTGGTAAGTGGCTGTGATATCCGTGGGTTCGTCTGTCCACACACGAAGGGCGCCATCACCCAGCACATTGCAGTCGTAGAAGTTCCATCTTAAAGCGCCTTCTTCCCACTGTCCGGGGGCTGTAACCCATGGTGCGGTTGCAATTCTTGAGATGGAGTAAGCCATCCCAAGGTGCGCTTCTTTATCAGTATACAGTGCATCCACCAGTTCACGGTGAAGGTGGGCGGCAGGGCCCTCAGTCTGGCCTTCGTTAAACCATCCGTAGCGTGAGTTCATCAATACAGCCGCAGCAAAGTTGTCGATGTTAATCATGCGTTCTGCAATACAGTCGCTGGAAGTAAAATCGCCACAGATACAACCATGTGAAAATATCAGCGGATAATTATGTGTTACACCGTTAACCTGCGAGAAGTTGGAGTTGGTGATATCGGAGTTGTAAAATTTCATGGTGTAGGTTGTGTTGGCATGTCCTACGTGGTGAATAAACGTATGTCCTTCATTGATCTTTTGCATAAGGGTGCTGGCCGACCAGGACTGGTCACGTTCATAGAGGGTTTCGATGTTATGGTCTTCAGGGATACCCGTAGTTTCATAACCATTTTCGTTTTGATACCCAATCAGCAGGTCGAGGTAATCGGCACCGTAAGTTTCAGGACTACTATAAAGCCATTCACCTACGAGGAAAGGATCACGCAATTCACCGAGAACGGGGCTGCCCTGGTAACTGATGGTTTTATTCATCAAAGCGTCCATTTCATCCTGGTTGCTCACCGAGAACCGGCCAATACCAATTTCCGGCAGCAGGTCATCTTCTCCAATCTCACCCCAGAGATTGTTGCCATTGTCGTTCCAGGTACCATCGAGGCCTGAAAAATAGAGGTCGGACGGAATGTTGTCATCCTCATATACCGAAGATGATTGTACCGTACAGTAAAATCCACGATAGGGCACATGCTCCACATCACCACCCAGTGTTACATGCTGAACGCCATGATCCTGGTATTCCTGGATGATATAATTTCTAATCTTCTCCTTATTGTCCTGCCCGGTCATGTTGGCATAGATGTATTCGGTTGTTGCAATGAGTGCCGTTAATCCCCTTGGGCTATAAAAATCAACCAGTTGCTGAAAATCATCCTCAAACTGTGCCGGAGTGATGATGAGCATCTGGTAGTCATCGTTACGTTGGTCGCGGGTAGGATAATCTTTTACAGCCTCCTGATTTTGAATTAATCCGGTTAACCGCTCCAAAACAGGTTGGGAGGAGTTGAGGTTTTGAAGGGCAGAAGATGCCCTTTGCCCGGATTCGCTGTAAACGCACACGGTAACACTTTCGTAATACGAAACCTGCCCGGTAGCAGGATTGTAGGTTACAGGCGTAAAAGCTGAAAATGCTACGGCATAGCCGTTCATATATTCAGTGGACAACTCACCCTGCATTTTCCCCGGATAGGATAGGTCCTGCTGATACAATAATTCGTTTTTAACAAAAATACCCGACTTACCCTTTGAAAGTGGCTGTACATATTGTTTTGGGTAGAGTTGATACCGGCCGTTTACAATGACTTCATTACCGGGAATGATTTCAATTTTGGTTGCAACCTCACCCGGAGGGAGTAACAATGACACCGCTGCATAGGGCAATACCGGTTCTCCGGTAATACCTGTAAGGAGGGTGTTTTCGAAAGTGATCATCTGATAGCCTTCAGCCTCAGTTATCTGTGGGTTTGAAAAAGTGTAAGTTTTTTCAATCTGGCCGGCAAACATCAGGTTTGCGCTAACGAGTAAAATAGTAAGTGAAAGTAAAAGATTTTTCATAGTATCAAGTATACTTTTTTAATTTGGATGAGGGGATTATCTCATTACCTTTTGGTTACGGTCATTTTCCCAAAGGGTAATGAGACAGCCCCTGCTTATTAAATAATTTTACAAAGTTATTTATTATTTATGAATAATTAGCTTCTCAATTACTTGAGAAAAATCCGTTTCGATAATCACAAAATAGATTCCATCTTCAAGCTTCGATGAATCAAGGTCGATGGAATGCTGTCCATTTAAATCTGTTTCGATCAAAACATTTCCGATGATATCAACAATCTTCAACCTGTTGGGTACTTCAGCAATATTTTTGAAGGATACCGAGAAGTTCCCACTTGCAGGATTGGGATAGATTGAAACAGTTTCAGAAGATAATTTTTCATCAATACCGGTACAATCATCTACCTGGATTTGTAACGCTTCCGAAAAATCACCATTGCCACAATCGTTCATACCCTGTACCATTAAAGATGCATTCCCGGTCCACTCATCTGCCCATTCCAAAATAACCAGCGTATCGTTTCCAGATATATCACCTGCCTCTACCGGAGATAGCACCCAATTGTACGAATCGGCATGTGGGGCAGCATAAACCGAATAAATTGTTGAGCTACCCATACAAACATCGGTTTCGCCTATAATGTTTCCAACCTGCTCAGGTAAAGGTAAAAAGCCAAGTTCCAGTTCATCGGTAACAGATGTCCCACCTTCGCCATATGCAGTTAAACTAAGCATCACCATGCCGTAACCATAATCTTCCTCACTGGGATAGTACATGGCATCAATCACCGTATTGTCGTCGAAACTACCAGTGCCGGATGTTCCCCACATCAGGGTGTTAAAATTTTGAGCATTTGCTTCGGTCTCGAATTCCATTCCTTCGCAAAGTTCTGCATCATTACCTGCATTAACCATCATGGTTTCGTCAACCATTGCAGGAAGTTCAATAAAGTCAACCCATGCGCAATCGCTGCCCCCGGTTACATACGAATCTTTAACATAACGCCACCGAAATGTATGTGTGCCGGCAGTAACAGCATAAGCTACTCTGCTCCAGCCAACTTCTCCTGCCCATTCGTCTTTTTTGGAGTTGTCGATATAAAACTCAAGGAAATCATAATCGGCTTCTGTGGATGCTTTACGGAAAAATGCAATGGAGTCGCTGTTGGCAACATCAATGGTTATTTTTATTTCTGTTGACTGGTCGTTGCCAATAGCGCCGGATTTGGCGCAGTAGGTTCCTTCGTAGGCTCCGCTTGCTACCACAGTCCAGGGTTGATTACCTGAAAATTCCCAGTCAAACTGGCTAAAATCGCCTGTCTCAAAATCTTCGACAATAAGCCCGATTTTGGGGAAAAACTCTGCCTGAAGCATATAATAACCTGAGGTAACCCCGTACATCAGATCTACTGCTGTTCCGATCGGTGCTGCGGCATCAACGGTAATGTTAAATATGGCAACAATTGTTTCACCGGATCCTAAAGTCTCAAGGTCGAATGTGGAGCTGTTGATGGTAATATCACTACTTGTTGTGGTTAATTCAGCCATGGCTTCCGGAGCATCTATCTGGCCCATGTTCATGGTTTCGATCATGATATCTGCCGTTTCACCCGGGTCGAGGCTTCCGTTGTTGTTTCCTGAAATATCAGAAATGGTAAAACTTCCAACCATGAGTGTAACACCATGAGCTGATACAATAAAACTACTTTCCCAGGCTTCGTCATCATTATATGCATTGATGATGAATTCTATTTCCTCATCACCGGGGATATTGTTGGCCGCATCAAAAGCGAATGCATCTTCCATTTCGATAATATCTTCAAGGCCAAAGTCCCCGAAATATTCCATACCATCGGTTATTGTAATAAACACGTTATCTGTGGTAATTTCTACAGTAACATTGTTAGCAGGCTCGTCGCTGAAATTTCCCATGGAAAGCGTAAGTAAAACTGATTCTGCTGGATCTACAAAACCATCACCGTTACCTGCTTCATCATTTATTTCGTGCGCATAATAACTGGGGCCGGGCAAGGAAGTTGCATTAACTGCCGCCAGGGCATCAATTCTTCCAGATCCGGAGGTATTGTTTTTTCCCGGAGTGAGGACGACGGCTGTTCCTTCTATGATCTGGCTGATTTGTTCCGGGGTTAGTACGTTGTTTTTCTGCAGCATAAGTGCAAGCATGCCTGCGTTGGCGGGAGTGGCCATTGAGGTACCACTCCATCCTGATGCATATCCGTTGTTACTCGAATAATCTAAGGATTTAATACCGGTGCCTGGTGCAACAATATCGGGACGAATCAGTCCCATCTCAGGTTGATAAGGGTAATCGTTGAACGGATTTATTGCCGACCAGTCCAACGGGCCTCGACTGGAGTAACCCGAAACATTATCGCCATTGTCGGTTGCACCTACGCAAATTACGCCTGAAATGCCACCGGTTAAAGTTTGGTCGGGGTGGAGCCATGGCGGAGGAATATCACCGGGCGTTCTCACGTTGTCGGGAATCGGGTATGTGCCCTGCTGATCGCCTTCATTGCCGGCAGCCACAGATGCTGCAACACCGGCAGCCAGAATATTGTCGAAGGTCTGTCGCCAAACTGTACGGTTGACTCCCCAGGAATGTTGCCATCCCAATGAAAGGCTTACGATATGTGCACCCTGCTCAATGCTGAACTCGAGGGCTTCCCAAACACCACTTTCGCTTCCGCCACCACCGGCGTCAAGCACTTTGCAGCACATGATCGTGGCATCGGGAGCTACCCCTGTTTGAGATCCGGCAGTACCATCACCGGCAACAGTACCGGAACAGTGCGTGCCATGCCCGTGATCATCCATCGGATTGTTATCGTTATTCACAAAGTCGTAGCCGTGATATGGATAGTCAGGATTTTCCCAAACATGGTCGTTCAGGTCAACGTGGTTGTAATTTACGCCGGTATCGATCACCGAAACAATAATACCATCACCGGTAAGCCCCAGCGCCCAGACATCATCGGCATTTATTTTTAATACATTCCAGGTGATTTCCCTGCTATCCGGCGTTCCTTCCTCTGTCCAAGCATTTGCATTTTCACGCGGATCAAGAATTACACGGTATTCATCAAAGTCGATTTCAGCGATATCAGGCCGTGCAGCAAGCGCATTGATCACTTCCGGGGTGGCAAAACAGGTAATCACATTGGCAATCCAAAAAGTAGTGATATCAGAAACATCATCTGACCGCTGAAAGCGGTTCAGATCTGCAAGTACACCATCCTGTGAAAGCTTTGAAAAATCTTTCAAAACAGATATGACAAAAGCCCTTCTTTCGGCTGGAGTCAATTTTTGAGCCTGTGATATCAGTGTCTGCGAGTCGAATTGATCCCTCAGGGTGATATTTATTCTAAGTTGATCATCAGGAGGGGTTACCTCCAATTTTTGTTTAAGGGATTCGGTAATAACTATTAAATTGGCCCCTCTTAAAACAGGAGCCAGACCTAAAATTAAAATAACCGCCATTAACAGCAGTGTAGAAAGTTTTTTCATGTTAAGTAAAAATTTTGATTTGCAAATTGTTTATTTTAGACACCTTATTTAATGTTTGGTTGCCCCGAATATCAAATAAAAGAAAGAAATTCCCGAAAAATCCAAGATTTCGAATCTAATAAAAAAACAAACGGAGGTACCGCAAAAAGGCAATAAACATCTTTTTTAATTACTTTGTTTAAAATTGTTCAAATTAATATGATCCACTCAGAAAAGTTTCCCCTTTCCAGTTATAGAGGTAGATTTTTACCTCACCCGGATAAAAGAAATCGACATGACCTATAAGATCCTCGATATCATCGAAAGAGTTCTCATAGTTGTAATCGAAGGTTTTAAGATTGTTAAAACTGGAATTGGAAGGTTTAATAATATTTCCTGATGTATCAACCTGAAAGTATCCGTACTCTCCGGGATTAAGAAATTTAGGGACCGCTCCCAGGTTTTCAAGCGAATCGAGGAAGAAATCAGCAGTGGTTGAAGCGGATGCATAATAATAACCAACAAGGCCCCAAATGGTGTTTACAGGTATCCGCTGTAAGGTGTCATATTCAACTTCAAGCAATTGGGGGGTAGCTATG
This sequence comes from Bacteroidota bacterium, assembly GCA_013203545.1. Classification (GTDB taxonomy): domain Bacteria; phylum Bacteroidota; class Bacteroidia; order Bacteroidales; family 4484-276; genus JABMQA01. The sequence continues at coordinate 1,460 of JABMQA010001387.1, read as the reverse complement.
TTTAAAACATAATGTGAGTCGGATACGATTAAGGTTCCGGTATTAATATATGATCCCACTTTGATTTCAACCGGGTAATCGCCTGATTGCAAAGATCCAATAACTATATTGACAAAAGCCGGTGAATCTGACCCGACACATAAACTGGGTTGCTCGATATCTTTTAAATGAATGGATATTAGCTCGTTGGATACAGTATTATCATACCTGATCATACTGTTACCACATGAATATACCTGTTCCGTTTCAAAAGAAAACTGAACCAGTCTTTCGGTGGCCGAAAGAATGTCGTACATTAGGATTTTAACCTTTGTAATGGGAAGTATGTCGCTGTCATCCTTTAGACAAGCATTCATCATGATTAACACAATCATGGAACTGAGAATAATTGTAGCAATTTTTTTCATTTTTAAAATCCGAAATTTTTCTGTTAATAATATTTTCGTTTTGTAATTTCCAGTAACTTGCTGAAGGCAGCCTGGTTTTCTTTGGTTCCGTTTTTCAATTTAATATCGTCAAGATATTGCAAAGCCTCATGGTAATGTGCAAATAGGTTAAGTTGTTCGATGGCTTGATTGTAAGACAACAATTCGCCGTTGAATATTTCATTAATGAATAAAAATTTATCATTAATTCCGATAATTGACTTTATATCGTTGACTTTATTTTTTTGCATTTTTGTTGCCAGGCTGTTGTCCGTCCCATCTAAATAAACATCGGCTAATGTTTTATTCGCGGTGAATAGATCGAGCGTGGTTGCCGAATGCTGTTTTTCGTTGTGGTTTGTACGATTGTTTTTTGGAACGGCCAATTCCTCAACGGGACGATCATTTTCCTCAATAACAATATCAGGTTTTTTTTCATTTTTATCTGATTCTAAAGTACTGGAAATTGGCCGGGGTTGATATTTTTGTGTTTCCAGGTCAAATATCAAATCATACAATATTCTAATATCATCAATTAAAATATCCTTATCAATTCTTGAAACACTATTTTTATCGATTGTTATTCTGTTCCAATCATTGTTTAATTTGCTTATTAATAGCGAAATATCGCTTAATTTGCTTCCTTGTTCCATCACTGGACTAATTTTGATATTTTCTTTTGAACCGGAATTCCTTAATTTTGCCGGTGGATAAACGATATAAAAGATTAAAGATTATGTTTTTAGAAATAAAATCTGATCCAACAGCGAGACGAGGCTGGGTAGAAGTGATATGCGGTTCGATGTTTTCAGGAAAGACTGAGGAGTTGATCCGCAGGTTGAAGCGTGCACAAATATCCCGTCAAAAAGTTGAAATATTTAAGCCTTCCGTTGATGTGAGATACGATGCGGAAAATGTTGTATCACATGATGCTTCCTCAATTAATTCAACACCCATCGAATCGGCATCTCAAATTTTATTGATGGTTAACGAAGTGGACGTGATTGGAATTGATGAGGCCCAGTTTTTCGATCC
>JABMQA010000120.1 GCA_013203545.1 Bacteroidota bacterium | reverse complement strand
TTTAATTCTAAACTTTGGGTTAGCTGCATGACCAAATAGCTATGATGAAGATTGTGAGTTTTTCAGCAGACCCTAATTACCTTGAAGAGCGCAGGGTGACATTATCCATCCCAATTCAACTGTCGGTATTTAAAGGGTACACACGTATGAGTTTTAAGCAAAATGTTTTTGAAACCCTTACCTACAATACAGGTGAAATCTTAATTTCTGCCTATTTTGGCAGGTTAAATGCAAACGTTACAGGATACACAAACTGGGTTAGCGGACAGACGCCTTATTTTAGCAGTAACGTGGCATTGGCATTCAGGCTTGGGAGAAGCGCTACCCTTCGGTCCCAGGCAATGATTGATCTCAATAATAATGAACTCATTTCTTATAAATTTGAACTTGAAAAGCGAATTTCAAGAAGTGGTTATTTATCTGTTGGTTACGAGGATATCACCCGTTCATCCTTTCGTAGTGTTAACTTCTCCTTCAGATATGACTTGCCATTTGCACAGGCAAATGCTTCAAGCCGATTCAGTGAGGAAGCAATAACTACCACCCAGGGCGTACGCGGAAGCATTGCCTTTGGCAGTGGCAATGGTTATGTTTACACCGATAACCGCTCTGTGATAGGCCGTGGGGGCCTTACACTTATACCATTTCTCGATATCAACCACAATGGCAAACGGGATATAGGTGAACCCATTACTCCGGGATTGGATGTGCGGATAAATGGAGGAAGGCTTCTTAACCGTACCAAGGATTCGTTGGTACGTATTGTTGAGTTGGAGCCATATACCAGCTATTTGCTGGAACTTGATGATGTGGGCTTTGAAGAGATTTCATGGCAGTTAAAAACCAGGGCGGTTAATGTATTTGTTGATCCCAACCAATTCAAAAAAATTGAAATTCCAGTTGCTCCGATGGGTGAAATTAATGGTATGGTTTACCTGAGCGTAAATCGTACCCATAAAGGCCTTGGAAGAGTTATTGTAGATATCAAACACGATGACGGAAAACTGATAACAAAATTAATAACGGAACAAGATGGCTATTATACCTTTTTGGGATTGCCCCCCGGGAAGTACTATGCAAGCATAAATTCGGATCAGATGCAGCGAATTAATATGAGCGCCGAGCCTGAAAATATCCCTTTTGAGATATTGCAATCAGCGTGGGGGGATATCGTGGATGGGATTGATTTTACCCTGAAACGAAACGATGTTGAAGATCTGGTAATTGAAGAACCAGTGCCTGCTGAACAAGAAGTTGTTGGAGATGTTAAGCCGGTTATTGAGGATCAGCAAATAGATACCACCGGACAGCAAGTGGCCCGTCCAGATGAAAAGGATGGTCAACGTGAAGATAATGTGCCGGTTCAGGTAGATGATGACGAAAGTAAATCCCATGAGGTGGATGCAAATGCCCTTAATCCCGATGCCGGTAGGTATTTTGTTCAGGCCGGGACATTCTCTTCCAATGAAAATGCAACCAAAATCATTGCTTTGCTTAGGGATGTGATTCCTTATCCAATGGGAATACTAGTCGAAAACGACCTCCATAAAGTCAGATTTGGGTATTTCAGTGCCAGGGCAGAAGCACAACATTGTTATCAACTAATCATTGATGAAGGTTATGATGCTTATATAGGACTTAAAAAATAAAATACAAATGCGTTTTTACGTATCATAGAAAAAAGTATTACATTCACATCAAAATTATTAATCAAAAATTAGCAGTACTATGAGGATAAAGAATTTACTTACAGCATTATTGTTGCTCCTGTCAGCCTGGGCCTTCTCTCAAACACCAACAAATTGGATTCTCGATCTGGCTAATGCCGGCGACGGCGAATTGTCCCCAAACAGCGAATTCTTTACCGAGGGAACCAAAGCCTGTCAGATCACCATCTTTACGGATGGCATCCCTTCAATTGATTCGGATGATTTTTCGGTAGCAGAGGGGGATGACTATACTTTTTCGCTTGATGTTTTGGATAATGATACAACGATTTACCTGAAATTATATGCGGATTTTAAAGATGCGGACGGCGAAGAGATATGGGGTGAAACGCCCGTAGTGGTTGAAGACAATGCTAACTGGCAAACAATCACGTGGTCCGGCACGATCCCGGCTGAAGCAGTGGCAGGATGGATCAGGGTAAAGGCATACGATGATGAAGGGTTCGAAGGTGAAGCATCTGCGCTGGTTGACAATTGCCATTTTGAGGTTGAAGGCAGCAATCTGGTACAAAACTTTAGTTTCGAAGAATGGGGAGGGGTTGACCTGATCAAGGCCTATTCCACCGGTGAAGAAACCGTTGTAGCTATCTTTGACGGACCGGTTCCATCTGTCAATGCAGGAGATTATTTACTTTCAGGTTCGGTTGAGATTTCTTTTGCCACAGCCGTTGTTAATTCACTAAATGAATCAATGTTGATCCTTTCTGATCCTTCGGAAGAAATTGAAGGGGATATGATGCTAGATATGCTTACCTTTACTGTAACCGGTACCGGCTATGATTTTTATGCCGGAATTTCATCCGTCGCTCACCTAAACGCCAGTTACCCGGACGGAACGATTATGGATGGATACATCGCAACATTTGATGGAATGGTCTTTGCCAATGACGATTACAATAATTTTTGGATCAACGACGATCCGGGGCCTTACAATGGGGTAATGATCTTTTCCTACGAACTTGCCGAGACGGTTTTTATGGGTGACAATATTCTTGTTGCCGGAAAAAGAGAAGCGTATTATGGCATTACCGAACTGGCCGAACCAATATTGATCGAGGTTGTCTCCCAGGGCAATAATTTGTTCCCTGCTGCCACCATCACAGGAGCTAACATAGCATCCAACCTTCCTTCAGGAGCTGAGACTGCTGAAAAGTGGGAAGGCCAGCTTGTGAAAATCCAAAATGCCGAGGTGCTCTCATACGATGAGATAAACTTTGTGTTTACCTGTACCGACGACGACAATGCAACAACCTTTCTCATTGGTGATAACGTGGATTATCAGTTTGGCAACATAACCATTAATGTGGGCGAAACACATACCTTTATGGGAGTGGTAGATTATACATGGGATCAGTACCGTATCAACCCCCGTTACCAGGCTGACGTAATGGAACCTAGTGCGGTTGGAGAGCATCCGAATACTTTTGTTACTGCTTTCCCAAATCCGGCATCTTCTGAAATTCATATCCGTAATCTAAACCAGATAAGCCACTTAACCATAACAGATGTATCCGGACGTATATGTCGTACTGTTTATACTGAAGGAACTGCCCTTCTTTCGATAGATATTGCTGAATTGAGAGGCGGTGTTTATTTTGTTAATTTCTTTGGTGAAAATAA
>JABMQA010001386.1 GCA_013203545.1 Bacteroidota bacterium | reverse complement strand
GTGCGTAATTGGGCCATACGTGAAGCAATCTCCTTGTTGTCGTATTGATCCCCATTGTCGCAACGCATAATGTAGGCGGTGAATATTTTTTCACGCAGTGCCCGGTTGTCGGCATATTGTAGGAAGGGAATCATGCTGGGCTTATGCAGGGTGAAGATCCATTTGCCTTCCATGCCTTCTTTTGTGGCAACTTCAGCAGCGCTGTTGATGACTGCTTGCGGGAGACCAGCAAGCTCCGTTTCATTTTCAATTACCAGTTTAAAACTGTTGGTTTCAGCCAAAAGATTTTCATCAAATTGGAGCGAAAGCATGGCCAGCTCCTTGTTGACGGCACGAAGTTTTTCCTTGGAAACATCATCAAGGTTGGCACCGTTGCGGACAAAGCGTTTGTAAGTTTTTTCCAGTAAAGTTTTTTGCTCCGTGGTAAGATCAAGGTTAACCTTAAGGTCATTAACACCTTCGATCCTTTTGAAAAGTTTTTCATTCAGCATAATGTCATCGCGGTGCCCTGATAGCAGCGGAGATGCTTCCTTTGCGGTTTTTTGCAGTTCATCACTGGTATGCGCCGATTGCAAGGGGCCAAAAACATTGTTGACCTCCCTAAGTAAATTCCCACTATAATCAAATGCTTCGATGGTATTTTCAAAAGTGGGCGCATCGCTGTTTTCAACAATAGCTTCTATTTCATCTTGCTGTAGTTGAATTCCTGCCTTTATTGCCGGAAGGAAATCAGTGGTTTCTATCTGTTCGAAAGGTGGAACATTAAATGGCGTATTATACTCCGAAAGGAATGGGTTCATGTCGTCTGAAGTTTTTGTAGATTGATTGTTGCAGGCTGACATTATTATCAGTGTAATTGCGGTAAATAACAAATTTCTGAGCATTTTGATTTGAGTTTTGAAATTGAATGCGCAAAAATACAATTAAACCTCAGATTTTTAAAACTTTTATACTTGTGAGCTTTGTTTTTGTATGGGAAATATATAAATTTGCCTGCTATTAATAGTGGTAAAAAATGTAGAAATGAAAGAATTACTATTTGTTCTGGTATTTGTTATCATGGCACATAACAATTGTTTCTCCCAGTGTCCTAATTCAGGTAAATGCAGACAACGGTGCAATAATAGCAGCCAAAAAAATCTGCAAACGAATCCCTCAACTGAATTGATAGATAATTTTCTTCTTAATCTCTATTTTATTGATTCTGTAACAGGAAATGCCAATGGATTGATGAATATCGGTGAGTCGATAGAATTTGTTGGAAAGATCAGAAGCAATTTTACTTCAGCCATCGACAGCGTGGCTTGTCAGATTTCTTGTTCAAATCCGGCCCTGGCCATTGATTCTCCACAGAATCATTTCCTGGGAACCATGTTGCCAATGGACCTTATTGAGATCGTTTGGACAGCAGCAGTATCCGATACATTAGCACCGAATTCGATAAATCAGTTTACTGTGCAGATGATAGTTACGGCTGAAGGTGGTTACCAACAGACAATAACCATGTTTTATGAAGTTGGCTGTCAATATTGCTCCTTGTATTCATTTAATTGTCAGGATGGGGATGGCTTTACTGATTTTTTCCTTGCTGAGATACAAAACCCCGGCAATGGTTGTGGAAATGATGGATATTCGAATTTCACTGATAAGGTTTGCTTTCTTTCTGCCGGACAATCTTATACTGTGTCATGGGCAACGGGTTTTCAAAATAACTTTGCCGACCTATACATTGATTTGGATGAAAATTGCGATATGTACGCAGAAGATGAGCTTCTTATCAATAATTATCCCCTTTCACTCAATTTAAGCGATGCAACTTTGGTAATACCGCCAACTGCTACCCCGGGTGTGAAATTACTTCGGATTGTTGCTTGCTATCAGATGGATCCTTCATGTTATGGAAACAGTGGTTGTGTTTATGGCGAGATTGAGGATTATACTGTTATTATAACGAAAGACGAGTTGCCATCTATTCCGGAATTTTCTGTAGAATGTTCCGGTGTCTGTAACGAAATGACATGGCAGCATCCGGTTGGATGGAGTAGCGGCCTGACCTATTTTGTTTTTCGCGATAACACCCTGCTAAATCCTGAAGGAACAGAATCGCTGCACTATTGCGATACGATCACTCAAATTGGGCGTTTTTACTATTGTGTTCAGGGCTTTTCAGATACCCTGTCAACACCACGCGCCTGTGCGGTTTTTGACATGACATATTTTTCACCTCAGAATTTAACATACCTGTGTTTGCCAGGGGGAGTTCAGATTAGTTGGTCACCACCGGACGTACCATTGGAACCCACATATTATGAACTTTACAAGGATGGTGAACTACTGGCCGGACCAATTTCCGATACCTCTTTTTTTGAACTTATGTCTGATCCCGGGATATGGGAATATCATGTAAAGGCTTATTATGAGGAAGAGGCTTCTGAAAATTCCGATGTCCTTCTCCTGCATTATGGTATCTGTCCGGAAAATGTTCCATTCTCTGAAGGTTTCGATGCAGGGGTCAAACCTGATAACTGGTTTTGTAAAACCTTCCCGTCCAATAATAATTTAATTTTCTTCTCTACCTATTTTCAGGTAAACGGTGCACAAATTGATGATAGTTGTGTGGTTATCAATTCAACATTAGATGGTCAGAGAGCCACTGTAGTGACCCCTCCCATGAATTGCTCAGATGCGCAAAATGTTCATTTGTCTTTTACGAGTTATGTGGCATACAACTACAGCACAATTCATAAACTTCTTGTTAGTAACGATGGTTTTAATTGGCAGGAAATGGGCGCATTGTTTCAGGACTGGAAGACAGGACATCCGGCGCAAATATATATTTATGATATTTCCAGCATTGCTGACAACAAGGAATTGGTACTGGTAAAATGGGAATACTCGGGATCAAATGTAGGTGCGAACAACCCTGAATGGCTGATTGATAATGTTGTAGTTGAAGAGGGAGCTTCAGAGTTGCCGGATTCTCCGGGTGATATTGGAATAGCCTTTTATTTTAATAATGCTGCACAGCGTAAAATTGAGTGGTGCCCTTCTCAGGATGCAACAAGTTATAATATTTACAATAATGGTTTATTGATGTTCGAAAATATTCGGCAAAGTTCCCATACCTTCACTACGGGGCAAGGATCAATGAATATTAGTGTTACAGGAAATACCGATTCCGGAGAATCAAATGGCCCCAATTTATTCTATCTGCCCAATATTGGATTTCCGCCTTATTATAGTACAGATACCTTGCATTATAATTTACATTCCTGTGAGGTGATTACCGACTCAATACCAAATGCAACACAGGCGTCCTCAAGCCTTGTTCAGTTCTCTTACAGAAGTTGTACCCCTCTGGAGCCAGGTGTTCCAATCCCCCCCACTACAAATAATTATTGTAAACCAATAACAAATCCGGGGCCCATGCATTTTATTCAGAAATTTCAACTTGGTGAAGCAAACCTGACAGGTGGTTATTCCGCCTCAGGCTATTCATATATGAATGATGAGCAAATTGTGTTGACGGCCGGGAAATCCTATTTTGGAACAATGTATTTAATGCCGGTGGGAAATTATGTAAGAATCTGGCTTGATGTGGATCGTGATATTGTTTTTGAAGAGGATGAGTTGATTTTTTCTTATAGTTGTCAGGAACATCATTTGATGCCGCTGGTAATTCATATCCCTGACCAAATACAAGTTGGGCAATCCATGTTAAGGGTCAGGGTTTCCGACCAGGAAATCTTTGGCCCCTGTGATGAAAACGGTTCCGGAGAGATTGAAGATTATCCGGTGTGGATATCGGATACGGCAACCCAATACTCCTGGTTTTGCCCATTCAAAGGGCGATGGTCATGGAATAGTGGTGATGAATATATTAAATTTATTATCGATGCCCGGCAATTACAGGTTGGCGAGTATCTAGGGTATTTTTATGTTGAGGATTGGAATCAATGGTGGGTTGATGGTTTTATGCCGGTTAAGCTGGAGGTTACAACAACTAATCCACCAAAAAATCTGACAGCACTGGCAAACCCATTTTCCGGTATAGATGTAATGTTATCTTGGCTTCCGCCGGAAGGCCCCTTTCCTGATGGATATAACATTTACCGGAACGGATTTTTAATAAATGTTGATCTTATAACCAATCTCAATTATCTTGACTCTTGTCTGCAACCGGGAACTTATGCCTATCATGTTTATGCTGTTTTTGGTGAATGTGAATCTTCTCCTTCGAATGAGGCAGTTGTAAATATTCTCGTAGGAGTAAATGAAAGCGACAATACTCATGAATTCAGAATTTTTCCCAATCCGGCCTCCGGAAAGGTGACGATTTTTAAACCTGAATCAGTTGATTGTTATGATGTCCAAATAATTTCCCAGTGGGGTGTGGTGAGTTCAAAAAAACAGGTGACAACACGGCAACAAATAATTGATGTAGGCTCTTACCCCGTAGGAATTTTTATTGTACAGATCATAACTGAAGATGAAATTATTTTTGAAAAGTTAATAATTGAGTAATCAATTGAGGGCACTCAGGGTGAATATCACTTATTGCAAATACCTTCAGTGATTTCATTCAGGTCAATCCCGCCAAAATTCCCGGAACTCATCATCAGGAGGTTTTTGTTATGCCAGCCCTGGTTCAAAATAAAATCCCGAAGTTGATCAGAATCCGTAAAAACCCGGAGGCCGGGTATTTGAAAAGCTGCTTCAATATCTTCCTTTTCTATAGGGGGCAGTTTTTTCAGTTTGATGGCATGTTGACTAAAATAAACCACAGGCATATCTGCTGATTCCAGTGACTTGTGTTCCCGGTAATGGGGCAGGAAATGCTTGCTAAGGCTACTGTAGGTGTGCAACTCAAGGATGGCCACCAGATCCCGCTCAGGGTTTCTCTGCTTCACAGCATCCACACTGGCCCTGACCTTTGAAGGCGCATGGGCAAAATCTTTAAAAACGGATGTGTTTTCATTTTCACCCAACAGTTCCAGCCTCTTCCCGGCACCGGTAAAAGTCCGGATGGCTTCGATGAATTGTTCTTCCTCAATACCCAGTTTTCTACAAACGGTCATGGCACCGTTCAGGTTCACCAGGTTGTGGTTGCCAAAAATTCCAAGAGGGATTTTATTACCGTTTCGCAGCAAATATGCAATACCATCTTTTACCATAAACTCAGGGATGCCATATTCCGTTTTATGGATTTTGTAGGGGCCTTTTGCAATAACCTGTTTCAATAATTCGTCGGTGTTGCAAGATACCAGATCACCTCCATGTTCAATCACCTCCAAAAACTGCCTAAACTGATCGATGTAAATTTCTTCTGTTTTGAAAACATTGATGTGATCCCATGCAATGCCGGTTATCAGCGCAATTTGAGGTTTGTAATGCAGAAATTTTGGACGCGGGTCAAGTG
>JABMQA010001385.1 GCA_013203545.1 Bacteroidota bacterium | reverse complement strand
GGTAAATTAGCGAGGGCCGCTGAACCTTATTCAAATATTTTTACCATTGTTGATTCAACGGTTAACTTTAGCGAAGATCATTTTTTCAAGTTTTCAATTTATTCACCTGTTACCTGCGAAGTGAGGCTGAAACTTGAAAGCACGTTGGATCCGGTGCAAAATACCCAGCAGTCGGCTTTTGTAACACTTGTTAATACCTGGCAAAGCCTGGCGTTTGATTTTTCGGGTGAGCCCTCAGATGTGTATGACAATATTATCATCTTTTTCGATTTCGAAGGGAATAATCCGAACGTATTCTACTTCGATGATATTAAAGGCCCTGAGCCAAATGGAGAGCCACTTTACAAGCCTTATCTGGAACGTGATGTCCAGGATAACTTTGAAGACGACGGTTATGCAACCATCAGCAACTGGAAATTCCAGGACAGCCCTGATTTAGTGGACCTCAACATTGTTGAAGACCCTGTAAATCCAGTTAATCACGTTGCAGATTATAACAGGTCAGGCGAATTTTTATACACTAATTCCCAGGTAATACTCGACCACCGGATGGATCTTACCCAACGTAATCAGTTTGAATTAAAAGTTTATTTACCATCCTCAAATGATTATACAGGAGCACTTACACCAACAACTGCCATGAAACTTCAAAACAGCTTGCTCGGAGGAAATGCCTGGACGACTCAAACTGAGGTAATACAAACTGTAACAGATTTTGATCAATGGGTAACACTCACTTTTGATTTCAGCATCGTTGCCGACAGGGATGATTATGATCAGATTGTTGTCCAGCTTGGTGGAGAAAACCACCTTGTCCCGGCAACATTCTATTTTGATGATCTTGTATTGTTGGATGCTGTATTGCCATTACAACAAATCATTGAACCGCAGATTGGCTGGAGTGGAATTTCAAGTTATGTGATTCCGGAAGATGCAGGTATTGAAAGTATCTTCGGAGCCAATTCAGATGATATTGAAATTATTGTCGGCGATGAAGGTATTTATTTTCCATCGCAGGGTATTAATACCATTGTTAACTGGGATTCGCAGGATGGCTATATGATTAAGATGATAAACAGTGCCCAGGTTACGTTTGCAGGCTCAGAGGCTGCAGTTGGAACCATAAACCTCACAACAGGCTGGTCGCTTATTCCGGTTGCCAGTTCCTGTGAGGTGAATATCGAAGACCTGTTAGGTGCATACAGTCAGGTTGTAGCCGTGAAAGAAGTTGCAGGCACAGGCATTTACTGGCCCGAAAAAGGGATCAATACACTGATAACAATGAAGCCCGGAAAGGCATACTACATTCTTACCAATGATGGGCTAACGTTTACCTATCCTGTGTGTACAGGTAATTATAAGTTGATCTGGTCGGATGATTTCAACTGAAGTGCAGTGAACATGGATTTCTGGACCTTTGAAACCGGTGCCACCGGCTGGGGTAATGGCGAACTTCAGAATTATACCAACGGTGAGAATGTTGAAGTGATTGATGGGAAACTGGTTATCACGGCCGAATTGGTGAATAATAATTATGAACCGGGTTCATACACATCCGCACGCATGATTACAGCTGGAAAAAAGGAATTCCAGTATGGCCGCATGGAAATCTCTGCTAAACTTCCCTCAGGTGTAGGAATCTGGCCGGCTATCTGGATGCTGGGAAGTAATTTTGGTGGTGTGGGCTGGCCGGCGTGTGGCGAAATGGACATCATGGAATACGTAGGGTACGAACCCAACACTGTTTACGCTACCGTACATACACCTTCGGGTTTCGGTGGCGGTGGAAATGGTAACAGCATTACTGTTGAAACCTGTGAGGAAGAATTTCATATTTATGGCATGGACTGGACAGCTGACTCACTGACATTTTGGGTGGATACACAGGATAATGTAGTTCATATTTACGCACCGGAAGTGAAAACGCCCGAAAACTGGCCCTTCGACCAGCCTGCATTCTTCATCCTGAATGTTGCCGTTGGCGGTTCCTGGGGTGGTGCCCAAGGTATCGACAATTCCATTTTTCCGCAAAGTATGGAGGTGGATTATGTGAGGGTTTACCAGGAAACAGGTAAATCACATGCTGAATAGACTATTACTATAATGACCGGCTGCGGAAAGGGAAACAAATCCAGCTGTAGCTATAAATTGAATAATAGTATTTGAAATACTAATAAATCATGAGTGTTACCATGTTTAAACCGGTACAAAAATAAGTTTGGGACTTTGTTCCCCTTGAGTTAAAGCCATTCTCCAAAACCTATTTAATTTCTATATTATACCTGGTGTAAAGAAGGCAACAGTCATTTAATTAATGATACTTAACTACAGACAATAATCTTATTTATTCATTAAAAATTAATATTATGAGAAAACTATTACTGGGATTAATGTTGCTTTTTGCATTCAATGTGTCTGCACAAAGC
>JABMQA010001384.1 GCA_013203545.1 Bacteroidota bacterium | reverse complement strand
TGCATAAACGGGTAGGTTTGATTCATTTCGAAGCTTCCAAAAACATCCAGCATCGTTTCGTTGAGCATTTTTATTTTGAATGCAGCTTGCGATGCCCACGGACCAATGGTATTGATGGACTGCCCCGGATAATACATGCCGGCATTATTTTGCAAAATGGTTAAATCGCTTACGATGGGATCAAAAATCATTTCGATATCATCGGGATCAGGCTGCACAAAAGCCGATAGGCCGCTCCAGCCCTGAGGAAGATTAATGCTTTGCAAAGTGTTGCCGCCCATCCAGTCGATCAAGCCGGCCGGATCATTTTCAAAAGCATCCCCGGCCAGGTCGCCGGTGGCATTCACAAAAGTTACATGTCCCATCCCGTTTTCCTTGCTCACGTTATATGGCACACTTCCCGAAACAAAAACGGCATCATTCACCGTAATTTCCTGATCGTTTTCAAAACTGATAAAGGCGGCATCCTGAACCTGAAGATCACCATTCCGGAAAGTGCATTCATGAAAGCTATGAACCGGATCGACTATTGCATCCGGATGAAGGTAAACTCCGTAGCGCTGACCTACATATTCAAAAATGGTGTTTTCGGCGCTGATGGTTCCCCCGCCATTGATATTGAATTCATAAAATCCATCATCGAAGTGGGTGATGATACAAGGCTCACTGGCAGAGCCAATGATTTCGAGCAAGCCGCCACCGTCAATATCCAGCACCTGACCGGCTCCAACTTCCAGGATTGATCCTAGATCCATCGACAATATACCATCATCTTCAATCAGCACATCACCCGAAACTCCCAGGTTGGTCCCATTCACAAATAAAGTTCCATTCTGAACCAACAGGTCCCTCCCGTTCAACAAAGTCATTTGGCTGAGCAGGTTCAATTCGCTTTCTTTATTGACAATTACATTTTCGAAAAATGATGTAGCTGTTCCCAAATCCTGAAACGATGCAACCGGGCTTCCTGCAAAAGTGAAAGTTCCATAAGGCAGCAACTGCCCGCCCGGCTGGATGGAGAGATTGCGATGGAGCTGATGCGAGCGGGAAACGAGATTATAAAATAGTCCATTTTGTACCAAAAGATCATTCAAAATAACCAGGTTGGTGGAAGGGGTAAAATTACCTGAGGATTTATCAATTTCAAGGTTATAAAATGTTTCGCCTGCACCTCCTGAGATGACTTCCTGGTTGATGGTTCCATCAAAAACCACCGTTGAAGTTCCCGGGAAGAATCCTGTCGTAGCATTGGATGAAGTATTGTTATCTGTCCAGTTACCGGCAATATTTATTTCCACCAAAACATCATCACCACCCGCATTGAGGCCTGCGCCTGAATTAAGTGTGAGATCCTTACCAATATCCAGTGTAGCAGAAGAATTAAGCTCCAGGGTTCCATTGGTAATCAGCAGGTCACTTTCAACCTGAATGTTTTTGCCGGTGGCAATCCGCACATCTTCAGTGCTGGCACCGGTCTTATATATGGTCAGGTTATTAAATTTTTCATTGGTGAAAATTTCAGATATTCCGTCCCCAATAAAACTGACTGTTTTCGAACCAGGATAAAATGAGTTGGCCACATTGTTGGTCCAGTTGCCTTCAATTTCGATATTTCCCAAATGTGCCCATAACTCCCCTGAATTAATGGTAAGATCACCCTTTAAATAAACATGGGATTGCAGCAGGTAGGCTGATGTATTGGCGTTCACCGTTAGGTTGTGTAAATGGTTTCCGTTGGCAAGCCACAGATAAGGCGGGTCGGGATGACCGGGTTCCAAATGGGGCAACAATTCCAGGGTGCCACCCTGGGGCGTAAAGGTTCCCATGATTGAAGCAACAAAATCTGAACCTACGCGGATCGTCCCGTCATTTATGCTTCCAATAAATGATGGCATGATAGTTACACCATGATGTGTAAATTCGAGTATCGATTCCGGTTCTTCCATCATAAGATGACCGGACAGCTCAAAGTAGGAGCCCAACGGGCGATCGAACCTCACAGTCCCGGCATTATCCAGGATAGCCCCATCCGGAAAGTCGAAATTTCCGTGAACCTGCACCAGGCCGCTAAATACCTGCAGGATACCTTTTAGGTTCAAATCCCACCCCACAATAATATACCCCGGGCTAACTATTCCAAGAATTGCTGGTTCTTCAATAATTAAATCTGTTCCCACCTCGATGGGATTATCAAACAAATATACGCTGGAACGGATTTTGAAATAACCCGATGTAACGATTTTATTACCGCCAACCCCTTCATAGTTTTTGCCAGGGTTTTCGGGACCCAGCACAAGGTTTCCAAAAGAGGCATCTACTTCTTCCTGATAGGGCCAGCCGGTAACATAAGCCGTATTCCCCGGGCCAAGCTGCGCCAGGGTGTATTCATAGAAATTCCAGTTGTAGCAATAAATTTCCCCGGCAGTAATCTCATCTTTTGAGTTCTCCATCCAGTTCAATATCTCACATTCCAGTTTTCCCGAAGGATGGTTCATGATTAATGTTCCGAAATAGTCAATATTTATTTCGTTGGCCACCGAAACATGATACTGGGATACATCAAAGCTGCCGGCTTCGATTTCAAGGTTATTTGTAATATTCACGTTGCCGATGGCGGTTACAATGCCATTGAGTTCCCTTTCACCTGTCACGGCCTGGACATAATAAGGGTCAAATGCCCCTGTCCCCGATTGGTTGTCAGTCGGCCCGGTGGGAGGAAATTTGTAAATAACAATATCCTGCACATGATTGTTCCCTGCAACCAGGATATCGGCATCGCCGGGGCCATCTAATTCAAGGGTTAAGTTTTGTGGTTGGAAATTATCAACATTCACAATGAAATCCCCGGCAGTTTTGATTTTCCCGCCGGTGATATTTGCAGTTAATTGCTCGAATGCAGTTTCGTGAATAAAAATACCACCGGTATTGAAATTAATCACACCGCCGGTCATAAATATGGAGGCATCCTGGTAATCGGGCCAGCTACTGA
>JABMQA010001383.1 GCA_013203545.1 Bacteroidota bacterium | reverse complement strand
GGGAAAAGGAAATTGTATGTACCATTTGATTCATGTTGATGATTTAACCAACGCGATTATAAAAGCTGCAACACACCATAAGGCTTTGGGAGAGGTATTTATTATTGGTGCCGGCGAGCCAATTGCAATTGCTGATATGGCCTCAATTGTGGCTGAAAAGTACAAAAGGAAATTTCGAATTGTCAGGCTGCCGATTGGCCCCTTCTTTTTGGCAGGAGATATTTGTGAAGCAGTTTGTAAACCTTTAAAAATCGAGCCGCCGATTTACAGAAGACGCGTTGCCTTTTACTCAAAAGATCGTCATTTTGATACATCTAAGATGCGAAATGTATTAGGGTTTGTGCCAAAATACGATAACAAGGAAGGTATAATTGAGACAGTTGAATGGTACATTAACCAGGGATGGATGCCATCGATTTAAAAATATGAAAACCATAACTGTTCTTGGAAATTATTCAGGTCGCAATGCAGGCGATAATGCTATACTTGGTAATCTTTTACATGATTTCTCCCTTGTGCAATCCAATATTATTTTTCAAATTCCAACTTTGAGCCCGCGTTTTATAAAGTCAAACTTCGGTCAATATCAGGTACGCCCCATGGGGATGATGCCATGGAATTTTGCTTTTAGGAATTTTGGATGGCCGCTTTACAAAGCAATGACGAAGACCCAAATGGTGCTGATCACCGATAATATTTTATTCGACAGAAAGTTTAACAACCCCTTTGTGAATAACCTGAAATCCATTGCTTTTTTTTCTTCTTTTTGTAAAAGGAAGGGGATTCCCATTGTTCTTTACAATGCAAGCATCGGCCCGATTGATCATGCTGCCGGGGCTGCGGCATTGCAAAATGTTCTGGACGCATCCGCCCTGGTAATTACCAGAGATGTTCAAACCAAAAACCTGATTGAAGACTTAAAGTTGCGACATCCCAAAATAGTGGTGAAGGCTGACTGTGCCCTCAATACACAGGTGCCCTCCTTGTTGCGCATTCAGGAAATAGTTGAAAAGGAAGATTTATATACAAATCCAAATGGTACCATTGGACTCAATGTCAATGCTTATGTTGACAACTGGAGTAAGAAGGGTTCGTTGAGCAGAGATGAATTTTGTAAAATTATTGCCGGAACAGCCGACCGTTTGATTGAGCAGTTGGATGTTGATATCCTTTTTATTGTAACCCAGGTTATGGATATAAAAATCACCCGTGAATGTGTGGGGCATATACAGAGAAAGAGCAGGGTAAGGCTTGTTGATAATAAAAAATACACCTATCAGGAATTGACTGCGTTGATTGAAAGGGTGGAAGTACTTGCTGGCCTTCGGACACATACCTTAATTTTTTCTGCAGCTACCGGAATTCCCATGATCAGTATCAATGCCTACCCAAAAAGTGTGGCCTTTCTTGAAACCATTGGCATGGGCAACTGGAATATAAGCCTTAAGAATATTTCTGTTGAAAAACTTTCAGGGCTTATACAGCGAGCCTGGAATGAACGTGGCAAACTTCGCACTAAAATGGTTCCGATAATTGAATTGGAAAAGAAGAAAGCTAGGGAAAGTGTCCGCCTGGTAATGGATTTGATGCAGTAAATGAAAGGTAGCTGGTTGCATAGAAGTATTGTCATTTTAATTTTATCCCGGGAATGAAGATCAGTCGTGAGTTGAGTTTTGATCAACTCTTCGGGAGAGTAATAAGTCAGGGATTATGTGTCCGCTGCGGGATATGTGCTGGTGTTTGCCCTGTTAATGCCATTGGTTTTGATGGCTCTAAATATCCAAGGTTAACAGGAAAATGTATTGTATGTGATTTTTGTAATGCCTGCTGTCCGGGAGGAGATGTGGATTTCCCTGCTTTATCTCAACAGTTGCATGGCGTTGATTATGATCCATCGAGTTTGCAGGGCTTTGTGGAGCATATGTATGTAAGCCATGCTACTAACTCAAATGTGCGTGATTCTGGTACCAGTGGAGGAGTTGTTACTGCTCTCCTTTTACATTTGCTTGAATCAGGGAAAATTGAAGGTGCCATTGTGGTAGGTGCGGATACCGAACAGCCATATTTATCTAAAGGCATCCTTGCCACAAAATCAGTAGAGATTGTTGCAGCTGCTAAATCCAAATACCAGATTACGCCATCAATGGAAGTCCTTCAAATTTTAAGGGAACGAGAAGGTCGTTTCGCTGTGGTCGGATTACCCTGTCAGATTCATGGATTGAAAAAACTGGGAAAGGCTGATCCTGTTTTATATGCTAAGATATATTGTAGTTTTGGCTTGTTTTGTCATTGTAACCTGGAGCAGGATGCCGTAACAGATGCTATTGATGTGCGGGGAATTCGCCTTGCCGATGTCGATCGGTTCGAATACCGGGGCGGTGACTGGCCAGGAAGATTTATGATAACCAAGAAAAAAGGAACAAGAATTCCACTTTTCTCAATATATTTTGCCAACGTGATAAATGTATTGTTCCGCCTTTATGGCGCAAAGCGTTGCCGGTTATGCGTTGATGCCCTCGCTGAGTTTGCGGATTTGAGTTTTGGGGATTTTTGGGCAAATGACTATCAGGGTAACCTGGCCGGGATGGAGAAATGTACACTGGTTTTTCAACGAAGCAAGGTGGGAGCTTCCATATTGCATGATGCAGGCGTTGATGGTGCAATAAATTTGCAAAGTCTGCCGGAGGAACGGGCCTCAAAACGAATTCTCAATATGGCCCGTGAAAAAAAACAACAAGCCCATGCACTGTTATGGTCCAAATCGAAGAGAGGTGAACAATACCCCAATTATCATTTGGGGATACACAAACCTTCAATTTCAGCGAGACGATCCCTGCTTATGTTCAGGTTGTATAATTTTCTTCGGAAGGCCCCTTTACGCAAATTCGTATTAATATTGCTTTTTTCTCCGGCTGGTAAAGTCTTTGACTACATGAACCTTAAACGCAAAAAGTGGTTTAGTAATTTTTATGGGAACTAGAAACCTTATTTCTGGAAACAAGATGAGGACATTGATTGATGGTGTAACAAAACACAAAGTAGCGTTAATCATTATTTTTGTGTTTTATGTTGTGCTTTTTATCAAGGCCGGATCAAAATCCTACTGGCTTGATGAACTTTTCTCCGTATACATGCGGGGTATTGCGCATGAATCCTTCAGGGAGCATTTTAATTTTATCCGGATAGCAAACCCGGTTATACCCCTTTATGAAGTTACTTTATATGCCTGGATGAGGGTATTTGGCGACACCGAACTTGCTACACGTAGCCTTTCAATTTTGTTTGTAAGTATTTCTGCAATATTCCTCTACCTGTTTACCCTGCGGATATTCAACAAACGCACGGCTACGACAAGCGTATTGCTTTTCTTATTCTCCAATTTAATTGTAATGTATGCCCTTGAAGCAAGGTATTATGGCCAAATGCTGTTTCTTACTACATTATCATCATACATATTATTGCTCTATAGCGAGAGCTTTTGTATAAATTTTTCGTGGAAGAATATTTTTATTAACGGGTATTTTCCGGTTTTGACTTTAGTAAATATGGCGTTGATGCTTAATCATACCTTTAACTATTTGTTTCTCGCTGTGCAAGCCCTTTTCCTGACTTTCTTCATGCTCACTCTAAAAACTACCGATCGCTGGTATGTAAAAATTGTTAAAGTCCTGCTGGTTTATCTTACACCTTTGCTGCTAATTGCGCTATTGTGGCCACCAACTATAAAATATATTTTCAATCCGGAATTATTAAGCTATATGCACAATGTTATTAAATCCGTCCTGCATACAGCAACACCGGGTATCAGTTTGACTGAAATAGTAATTATTTCTCTGGTATTGATATCCGTTGTTCTGGCTTTGAGGAAAATCATTCCGAGATTTGTAAATGTTCACCGTAAAAATAAACTGGTTCAATACTTTTTAAATGCATATAACAGGAGGCAGGTCTTACCAATTTTCTTAATTATTCCATTGGTGGTAATTTTTTTTATGGATTTCAGAACACTGGGTATAATGTCACAGGAGGGCTTGCACAATCCATCACAAATATTTCTGAACAATTTGGTTTATTTTACACTGAGCCCTCCAAAATTCGCAGATATCCTTTTATTATTTTTTATGCTTTTTGTAGTTATCAGGC
>JABMQA010001382.1 GCA_013203545.1 Bacteroidota bacterium | reverse complement strand
TCGATGATAATGAGCAACAGGTCGATCCTGCTGAGTATTTTTCTCTCCTGGTGGCTTTTCGACATCCACATAATCGCCGCGACACCCGTCGACATCCCTGACACAAGGAACAGCGGTCCCAGGATTGAGTTGTTCCACAATGGCCTTGCATTGAAAGCGCTCAATAAAATCCCGGTATAAATTCCAAGGATCACCGCCAGCACAATCATAATCCATGCAAGCCCTAATCTGTTTTTAATTACAAAATTCACGGATTCATCAATCCATTTGTATTTCCAGTTCCAGTTCGGAATGGCCTCTTTCAGATAACTAGCCACCCAGACAAATGACAATGGTGTGATAAACATCAATACCCAGGCTCCCCACGACATGGGCGATTCAATTCTTACCGTGGTATATAGCCTCCAGAAATAGAGCTGATGTTTCAGGTCTAAGAAAAGCATAAACAGGCCAAATACGAGTGCAGCCGGTGCGAGAAACGGCCCCCATTTTACTGTGGCCGGCATCTCTTTTTCCTTTCCCAGGATGGTGTAGAGGCTTGAGAAAAACAGGATTCCTGCTGCCAGTCCACCCAGAAACAGATAGATCGGGATTTGCCAGTGCCAGATGTGCAGATATGGATCAATGTTTGGAATATCGCGACCACTTATGAATAATTCTTCTCTCATAATTCGAAATGATTAAATATTATACCAGGTAAAAGATTTGTGGTTTGGTGCCGGCTTCCGGAGCCAGTACTTTATATTTTCTGTTTTTCAGCGCATTTGAAACCTCACTGTTGGGATCGTCAAGGTCGCCAAAATACATGCATTTGGTTGGGCAAACAGCTACACATGCCGGTTTTTCTCCTTTAGTAACCCTGTGAACACAGAAAGTACATTTATCCATCCATCCTTCGGGGTGCGAATACCTCGAATCGTAAGGACATGATTCTATACATGCCCCGCAACCGATACATTTGCCATGTTCAACCACAACAATACCACCCTCAACAATATGGCTTGCACCTGTCGGGCAGCAACGTACACAGGGTGAATTGTCGCAATGGTTGCACCGTTCCGACCTGAGTTCAATTTCAACATTTGGATAACTGCCATCTACTGTCTCTGTTATCCAGTCCCTGCAATATCCAAAGGGTACATTATTCTCGGTTTGGCAGGCCACAACACAGTCGCTGCACCCAACACATTTCCTGGTGTCTATTGCCATAGCATATCTCATGAGTTAGCCTCCTTTTCCGGGTCTTCGGTTAAAAATGTAACAAAATTTCCGCGCATTCCTGTGCCGCCCATGATGGGATCAACTTTGACATTGGTAATGAGATCGGAGTCGCTGGCACCTTTGCCATAAGCCCGGCTCAGTAACTTATCACTATGTCCGAATCCGTGCACCATATAGATAGAATCCCACCTTATCCTTTCGGTTACCCTCACTTTAATCGGGAATTTTGAAACCACACCATCCTGGTTTTTTAACCAGATATATTGATCCTTTTTCAATCCCCATAGTTGAGCAACTTTTGGATTAATCCAGATATCGTTTTCCTTTTTTAAATCGTGAAGATTTGGATTGTTGGATGTCCGGCTGAATGTGTGCATCGGCGCACGGCCATAAATAAGCCGGTAAAAATATGGAGGTGGCTCCGGATGTTTTGTAAATACAGGCATGGGGTCGAAACCTTTTGCTGCAAGTTCGGTGGAGTATAGTTCGATTTTGCCGGTATTGGTGTTGAACTCCATGTCCTCTCCTTCCGTCATATACAATGGGCCAAACTGACGGTTAAACTTTTTAACGCCGATTTTTTGCATTTCCTCAAGCGAAGATCCAACCTGGTTCAACTGCCAGTCGAGCACCTCTTCAAAATTTTCGTAGGCAAAATATTCATTCAGGCCCAGGCGATCGCCTAATTGTTTTGCCATCCACCATGCCGGTTTGGTATCACCAACCGGTTCAGCAGCCGGCATTCTAAGCGCAATGTATGGCTCCCGGTTTGGGGATGTCCTAATATCATCATACCGCTCAAGGTAGGTACATTCAGGCAAAATCACATCGGCATACCCGGTGATTTCCATGGGCATGGTGTCAACCACTGCAATAAATTCCACTGCTTGCATGGCTTTTTGGAGCGTCTCTTTCTGAGGCATGGTGAGCGGCAGGTTTGTGCCGGCGACCATCCAGGCTTTTATCTGGTGTTTTTTTTCCGGTGCCGGAATGGATGCATCGATCAAACCATTTGAAATGGCAAGGCCCGCAAGTGGATATTTGCCATCCAGTGTATCCCTCCACGACCATTTTGGCTTGGGATAATGTGGATGTGGGAAATGCGGTACAGAGGCGCTTTCCTTAAAATAAAATCCTCCACGACGGCCCCATGAACCCAAAAGGGCATTTAATATTGCCATGGCACGTGAACGCTGGGTGTCATCACCATACCACGTTACATGCCGGCCTGGGTGAATGATAACTGATGGTGAAGCATCGGCCATTTCCCTGGCAGTTTTCCTGATAAGATCAGGCTTTATGGTTGTGATTCCATAGGCCCATTCGGGTGTCATATGCTCTACGTGCTTGCTAAGCTGATCGAAACCATAGGTGTGCCTTTCAACATAATCCCTGTCGTATAGTTTTTCATTGATAATCACATTGATCCAGGCCAACAGCAGTGCAAGGTCGGTAGATGGTTTTATGGGAAGCCAGAATTTTGATTTGGAGGCTGCAACCGAAAGCCTGGGATCAACCGTAATGATTGTTGCGCCTTTGTCGATGGCATCGGACATTTCCTGAACCTGGCTGTTGTGCATATTTTCGCCGAGATGCGATCCGATGAGCACCAGGCATCGTGTGTCGCGAATATCGGTCGGCTCTGGTGATCCGACTCCGCCGCCAAATGTTGTGGCAAAGCCAACTTCACGCGGGCCACGGCATTGTGCATAGGATGGCGCTGTAATGTTTGTAGATCCGTAGGCTTTAAACAGATGTCCAAGGTGATGTCCGGCAGAACCGTGGTTGAACAATGCAAAGCTTTCAGGACCGTACTTATCCGAAACCTCCTTCATTTTTGAAGAAATAAGATTCAGTGCCTCATCCCATGAAGCTTCCCTGAAGGTTTGACCATCCTTGCCATTCACCCTGATCAAAGGTTTGGTAAGCCTGTTGTTGTCGTAGTACATGCCAATACCACCAGTACCGCGGGGGCATAGCCTGCCATTGCAATGTGGGTCGTTTTCGTTCCCAATGATTTTTACGATCTTATCATTTTCGTCAGTATAGGTCCAACCGGCACATTTCCAAAAACAAACTTCACAATAGGTCGGATATCTTTTGAACTTTTTGAATCCAGACTTCTTCTGGTCCAAATTATCCAGTAATGAGGGACTTTGAGCCAGTGAAAAGTAGCTGGTAGCAATCGCTGCACCAGCAGTTCCCAAGGCCGAAATCTTTATAAAATCTCTCCTGGTTCTCATTATTTAATTATATGTAAATATTTAAATGTAAGGAAGGGCAAAAGTACCTTTTTCCGCTGTGTGTTTAGTAATTAACAATAGGAGTGTATCAAGTAAAAGTATGGATTAGATCAGTTTTTTTTCTGATTCCGGGATTGATTTTGATGGCTTTTGGAGGCTGTCTATAAATGATAATTGGATTTGATTAGCCCCGTCCTTCAGAGCGGAGCATTGTGTTTAATGCAAGTGAATGTCGCAAAATCCAGAAAAATTTGAAATTGAAAACTAAATTTTTCTGGATTTTGCTGCACACAATTGAAAATTTCGTTCTCCCCGCCCTGAAGAGGATGTGTGAAAACATTGAGTAATATGAGTTGCACCGGGATTTATCCCGGTGAT
>JABMQA010001381.1 GCA_013203545.1 Bacteroidota bacterium | reverse complement strand
CTCATCCCATGCCGTAGCATTGGCAGGGGTAATGGTTGCAGAAGGTATCACTTTCATTAATTTCGGTTTTTGTCCATTGGCACCTTCACTGTCAAAACCAACAGTGTTTTGCCATGAAACACCACCAATGGTGAGTCCTGAATGCATCATAACCGAATCAACTTCCAGCAGCGCATCTGCGGGACAGGTAAGTGAGACATCAAGTCTTACTGTGATTTCATCCCAGGCCGATGGATTTTCGGGTACTACAGAGAGACCCGATTGTGACATTGCCTGAAATCCCAATGCCATCATTAAGAAAAGAACACCAAATCCTAAAGTAAGTTTTTTCATAGTTTAAAATTTTTGATTAGTAATTTAATTGTTTCATGTGCAAATTTAAACAAAATTGGAAAAGCGAAAGTAATAATTTTTTAAAAACTTTCATGTATTTTGTTTTATAAGATACCAAATCAATAATTTTTCCTAATTTTATGCGATTTAAAGCCCCCCCTGGAAAAAGAGCTTTGATATTTGTTGTTTGGTTTTTAAGTTTTTATAATTTTGCGGCAAATTTTATGTATTCAAAAATGAAAATAGGTAATCATGAATTAACTAATCTAAAAAAAGTATTATGGTAAAACATTTACAAACGAAACTATTGTTGATTCTATCAATAGTATGTTTTGGTATTACAAGCGTATTTGCGCAGAGTGGCGAGGTAACTGGAACAATTTCCGATGCCACAGACAGGACTACCCTACCGGGAGCTACGGTGCTGATCAAAGGCACGCTACAGGGTACAGTTACCGACATTAATGGTAACTACAACATTACCGTTGAACCCAATTCAGTGTTGGTTTACTCATTTATTGGCTATGAATCGCAGGAGGTGCAGGTTCAGCCCAATACAACGGTAAATGTAGCCTTGCAAATTCAGTCCACCGCATTACAGGAACTGGTTGTAATTGGTTATGGTGTAACGAAAAAAGAAGATGCAACCGGATCGGTCACTGCTATCAATGCTAAAGACTTCAATACCGGAGCCATCACATCCCCACAGGAGCTGGTTTCAGGTAAAATCGCAGGTGTTCAGATCACCGATGGCGGAGGAGCGCCGGGTGAAGGGGCAACAATTCGCATCAGGGGTGGTTCTTCACTGTCGGCCAGTAACGATCCTTTAATTGTTATCGATGGTGTGCCCATTGATAATGAGGGAATATCTGGTATGCGTAATCCGCTGAATACCATTAACCCACAGGATATCGAGACTTTTACCGTATTAAAAGATGCTTCGGCTACTGCCATTTACGGATCAAGGGCCTCCAATGGCGTTATCATCATTACCACTAAAAAAGGTGAAGAAGGCCAGCCATTAAGGGTTGAATACAACGGAAAATTCTCACTTTACTCACCGATTAAAAAATTAGACGTACTTGGTACCGATGAATTCCGTGGCCTGGTTCAGGAAAGATATCCCAACCAGACAGGAATGCTCGGCAATGCCAGTACCAACTGGCAGGACCAGATATATAAAGATGCCTTCGGACAGGATCATTTTGTAAGTTTAACGGGTGCATATAAGATGCTGCCCTACAGGGTTTCGATTGGTTATACCAACCAGGATGGTATCCTGAAAACTGATAACATGCAGCGGACAACACTGAATGCAGCTTTAAATCCTACCTTTTTTGATGATCACCTTAAGGTTAATGTCAATGTTAAATATGTAAACGTTAAAAATAAGTTTGCCGACCGTGGGGCCATTGGCGCCGCTGTTCAATATGACCCCACCAAACCGATAACTTCGGATTCAACTTACAATCCGTACTACCTGAATGATGTTGACGGTGACGAAACGCCGGATACCATATTAATGCCCCCTTCCCAATTCGGCGGATATTATGCATGGATTCAATCCAACGGCACAGATATTCCGGTTGAACAAGGTTCGAGTAATCCGGTAGCATTGCTCAATATGCGGAGCGATGAATCCAAGGTTAACCGTTTGGTTGGGAATGTACAGCTCGACTATAAATTCCATTTATTGCCCGAATTAAAGGCCAACCTTAACCTTGGTTACGACCATTCCAAAGGAACAGGTGATGTGATTGTTCCCGATTATGCACCCTGGGTGTATGATGCACTGAATGGGGGTGGTACTTT
>JABMQA010001380.1 GCA_013203545.1 Bacteroidota bacterium | reverse complement strand
TCGTTCAATTCGTTTAATTCGATGAAAGAAATTAACGGATGACAAAAAATTAACGGTACATTTTTCAAGTGCAATTTAATCATAGTTTTGGGGAAGTTATTTTGAAAACTTCCCTAAGTCAAAAGTATTCCG
This sequence comes from Bacteroidota bacterium, assembly GCA_013203545.1. Classification (GTDB taxonomy): domain Bacteria; phylum Bacteroidota; class Bacteroidia; order Bacteroidales; family 4484-276; genus JABMQA01. Next base: position 10,699 of record JABMQA010001380.1, on the reverse strand, counting down.
GGCGATATTTTATTTTCAACCCCGCACTTGTGTGGGGTTGGATAACTGTAAAACATGAATTCGGTTTACCTTATCAAAACCCAGTATGGGTTTGACTATTAAATCATAAGCGCCTCATATCTGCTATACTCAAAACCTTGATAAGCAAACCCGTACCGGGATGTTTTATGAGACATCTATTCTGTCTGCTATTACATTAATCGAACGCATATTGCGTTCGCAAATGTTAAATATTTTAAAAAGGGCAGGCCATTTAACACACAAATATTTCTCAATTCCCTGATAACAAGGCCGCCTTACTTGCGCGTTTAATTCATACTTGCATCATATTCACATCCTTCCATAGTAAAAATCCTTACTTTTGTGGTTTTAATCCAAGCATTTAAACCATGGACAAGTTTTCCTATTTAAGCAATGCCGATCCGGTGATGATCGAGGAACTTTACAAAAGCTATAAAACTGATCCCGGTTCGGTTGACGAAAGCTGGAAAAAATTTTTCGAAGGATTCGAATTTGCACAGACCCACTATAATGATTCTCCGGATCCCGGGGGTAATTATCCCTCCGAATTTAAGATGATCAACCTGATAAATGGTTACCGCCAGCGCGGGCATTTATTTACCCTGACAAATCCTGTCAGGATACGACGTTCATACAAACCTACGCTCGATATCGAAAATTTCGGTCTGTCGGAAACAGACCTTGATAAAAAATTCGCTGCCGGTAATGAAATAGGGATTGGTGATGCTACACTGAAGGATATTATCAGCCATCTAAACGACACCTATTGCAAAAGTATCGGCGCTGAGTTTATGTTCATCAGGGATGTGGAAGTATTGGCCTGGTTACGTGCCAGTATGGAGCGGACAAAAAACGCAATGTCCTTTTCAAAAGCGGATAAAATGTACGTTTTGCGCAACCTGACCCGCGCGGTAAATTTCGAAAAATTTATTCACAGACGTTTCCCCGGCCAAAAGCGGTTTTCGCTTGAAGGAGCTGAAGCGCTCATCCCTGCTTTGGATGCCATCATGGAAAAGGGCTCTGAACTTGGGACGGAGGAGTTTATTATTGGCATGCCGCACAGGGGTCGTTTAAATGTGCTTGCCAATATTATGCGAAAGTCTTTCAGCGATATTTTCTCAGAATTTTCAGGTGTGGAATATGAAGATGAAACACTGTTGGGCGACGTAAAATACCACCTTGGTTTTTCATGTGACCGCACCACAACAACCGGTAAAAAAGTGAAGCTAACGCTTTCGGCCAACCCATCACACCTCGAAACGGTGGGCCCGGTAGTGGAGGGCATCGCCAGGGCAAAAATCGATGACGTTTATAAAGGGAATTACAAAAAGGTGGCCCCAATTCTTATTCATGGTGATGCCTCCATTGCTGCCCAGGGTGTTGTTTATGAAGTTGCACAAATGTCGCAGTTACCAGGATATAAAACCGGCGGTACCATTCATATTGTTGTCAACAACCAGATCGGGTTCACCACCAATTACCTCGATGGCAGATCCAGCACATATTGCACTGATGTGGCTAAGGTAATTCAATCGCCCGTTTTTCATGTGAATGGCGATGATGTGGAGGCACTGGTTTACACCATCCAGTTTGCCATGGAGTTCCGCGATAAATTCCAGCGGGATGTTTTCATCGACCTGTTATGCTACCGTAAATATGGCCATAACGAAGGCGATGAACCCCGGTTTACACAGCCGTTGCTTTATAAAAGTATCGAAACGCACCCCGACCCATTGGAGATATATTCCAAAAAACTGATAAACGAAGGGGTAATATCGGTTGATGAACTCAGGGAAATGGAGCATAAAACTGAGCAGAAGCTCGAGAAAAACCTTGAGGAGTCGAAAATACAGCACAAGACCAATATTAAGTTTTTCCTTGATGAACACTGGGGCGGCATAAAAAAAGCCTCCATCAAGGATTTTGAAAAGTCTCCTGATACTGGGGTCCACAAAGAAACACTGTTGCAGATAGCTGAAAAAATCACCAGTCTGCCCGAAAGCAAGAAGTTCTACCGAAAAATAACCAGGTTACAAAATGATCGCAAAAAAATGGTGTTTGAAGCCAACAGCCTGGATTGGGCAATGGGTGAAATGCTTGCATATGGCACCCTGCTCCTTGAGGGACATGCAGTGAGATTAAGTGGTCAGGACAGTGAACGGGGAACCTTTTCGCACCGCCATGCTGTGCTCACAGTGGATGATTCGGAAGAAAAATATGTCCCACTCAAAAACATCAGCAACAAACAGGCTCAGTTTGAAGTGTACAACTCACTCCTTTCGGAATATGGTGTTTTGGGTTTTGAATATGGATATGCCCTCGAAACACCAAATAACCTCACCATCTGGGAGGCTCAGTTTGGTGATTTCAATAATGGTGCACAAATCATCATCGACCAGTACCTTAGCAGTGCCGAGGATAAATGGAACGTGATGAACGACCTGGTCATGCTATTGCCACACGGATATGAAGGTCAGGGCCCGGAACATTCCAGTGCACGGATCGAACGGTTCTTAACCCTTTGTGCCGAAAACAACCTTCAAGTTGTAAATTGTACCACGCCAGCCAATTTTTTCCATGTATTACGCAGGCAGCTTTACCGTGATTTCCGAAAGCCATTGATCGTCTTTACTCCGAAAAGTCTGCTGCGCCATTCACGGTGTGTGTCGCCCATCGAAGATTTTGAAACAGGTGGATTCAGGGAGGTAATTGATGATAATTCGGCCGATCCTGAAAAAATTTCAAGAATTGTTTTTTGCAGCGGTAAGCTCTATTATGAGCTACTCGAAGAGAAGGAGTTAAATAAACTGGATTATGCTGCAATAATCCGTGTGGAACAATTGTATCCTTTGCCGGAAAAACAAATAAAGGAGATATTCTTAAAATATGAAATGGCCAGGGATTATATCTGGTCGCAGGAAGAGCCGATAAACATGGGCGCCTGGTATTTTATGGCACAGTATTTCCCGGATGTGAAATTGAAGGTGGTAGCCCGGCCTGCCAGTGGTAGTCCTGCTACTGGATCAAGCAAGTTTCATATTATCAGGCAACGGAAAATTATCGAAAAATCATTCCAGGAATGCAATTGCCCGATGGTTAAAGAGGAGTGCCGGATGATTTGTATTGGCAACAGGTGGAAGTCATTCGCCGAAAATCCGGAAATGGTGATAAAGGCGAATTTTATAAATCCGCTTAAGTAGGGGGGGGGAATATCAAATATCAAAACTCAAATATCAAAACAAATACTAAAATATCAAATGTTTAAAACCCCGTCATTCTGCTCAGCAGATATAAATCCTGATGCTTTATACGTTGATTAAAATAAAAATATTAAGCCATGTCGCCCAAATTTGATTTAGAAGACAGAACATTTATATTTGCAGAAAGGAAGCCAAAGAGAGTAATTATTTCTTACGATTGATTGATGTTAATAATAATTTTGACCTAGAAAATTTCAAAAACAGACTTGCTAATGAAGCGATGGAATTAACAAAAATATTTGGAGCAATTATCAATAAAAGTTAAGCACAAAAATCTAACATCAAATTTCAAGACAAATTCGGCAGAGTTTTAAATTTTGGATTTTGCGTTTCGAGTTTTGGATTTGATAAAATAGTAATACAGTTTATAACCATACACATGAAAATAGAAATTAAAGTTCCCAGCCCGGGAGAATCGATTACAGAGGTTCAGCTTGCCGGCTGGCTTGTGGCCAATGGCGAATATGTTGCAAAAGACACTGAGATAGCAGAAATTGATTCTGATAAGGCCACCCTGAGTATCAGTGCCGAAGAATCCGGGAAAATTGAAATTGTGATTGAAGAAGGTGAAACTATCGCCATTGGTACGGTAATTTGTACCATCGACACCGATGCCAAAGGTACGGCAAAAGCAACCACAAAAAAGGAAGCCGGGTCTGACAAAGAACAACCTGCCCCACAAAAAGAGGCGCAAAACCCGGTTGTAGAGGAAAAACCCAAGGCAACAGTTGAAAGTTCTCCTGTGGAACCAACAGGGATGCATATCTCCCCACTTGCAAAAAAATTGCTTGAAGCCAACAACCTTAACGAACAGGATCTGGTCGATTTTTATAAAAAGCTGCGTGTTTCAAAAGATGATGTCTTACAATTTCTCGATGACAGGAAGCGTATTCCTGCGTTGCCGGCTGATAAAGTGGAGCAATCATCGTGGGGCGGAACCCGGGACACCGAAAATAAGAAAATGACCACACTCAGGTTAAAACTGGCGGCACGTCTGGTATCGGTGAAGAATGAAACAGCCATGCTTACCACTTTCAACGAGGTGAATATGACACCAATCATGGAAATCCGCAGGAAATACAAGGAGGCTTTTAAAGAAAAATTCGGGGTTTCGCTTGGATTCATGTCGTTCTTTACAAAGGCTATTACGGAAGCATTGCAACATTTCCCACAGGTTAATGCCATGATCGATGGTAGCGAAATTGTTTATCACAACTATGCCGACATTGGTATTGCTGTAAGCGCTCCAAAAGGACTGATGGTTCCCGTTATCAGGAATGCAGAAAAGTTGAGCCTTCACGAAATTGAACTCCGGATCAAGGAGCTGGCAACCAAGGCCCGCAACGGTAAACTCACCATCGGTGAGATGACCGGAGGCACCTTTACCATTACCAATGGTGGTGTGTTTGGGTCGATGTTGTCCACACCTATCCTCAATCCGCCCCAGAGTGCCATCCTTGGTATGCACAACATCGTTGAACGGCCCATTGCCGTAAACGGAAAGGTTGAGATCCATCCCATCATGTACGTGGCCATGTCGTACGACCACCGCGTTATCGATGGCAGGGAATCGGTCGGTTTCCTTGTGAAGGTAAAGGAGATGCTGGAAGACCCTTCAAAGATGCTGTTTGGGGGAGATGAACCCTTAAAGGTACTCCTGAACATGACCTAAGAAAATTTTCAGACGTGGATTCACGCAGGCAGATCATAATCAATCTGCGTACATCTTTGTCTAAAATAATTACAGGTGCAGATTCACGCACAAAAACGCCGGCAAAATCATATTAAATCTGCGTAGATCTGCGTCTAAAAATAGTCCGGAAGTGGATTCACGCAGAAAAGCGCAGGTCATAATCAATCTGCGTAAACTTGTCTGACAACCGGCGGGTCCACGTTCAAATAAAAATCAAAACGAATACTGCTGATGAAACAAACATGGAAAAAAATAATAATAGGTCTTGTATTGATCGGGATTGTCGCGGCTATTTTTGTATATCAGTTCATCTACAACAAACCCCATCCGGATTATGAGAAGGCCGATGCTGAATATTCCCTTGCTGCGTCAGAACTTTTTTTTAACTGCCGGGAAGATGGCAATGCATCGGTTGAAAAATATACAGGAAAAGTATTGGAGGTTTCAGGAATACTTCAAAACATTGAAGTAATTGATACCCTGGTTGTGGCTGTCTTTGTATTTGATGAGGGTATGTTTGGCAGTGAAGGTGTCAGGGTAACCATGTTGCCGAAATACCACAAAGCAATTAAACAGCACCCCATCCTGCAAAAAATAACACTTAAGGGATTTTGTGCAGGATATAACGATACCGATGTGATACTCGAAAAGGGGTCTATAGTAAAATAATGATAAACTGAAATTAAAACATTAGAACAATGAAAGTAACATTAAATCTGATAATCATCATGCTGCTGGTATCAACGGGAGTTCACGCCCAGAAATATATGACTAAAAACGGGCACATCAGTTTTTTTTCGTCAATGCCCATGGAGGATATTGAAGCACACAACCTCCAGGTTAATGCAGCGCTCAACACACAAACCGGCGATTTTGTTTTCAAGGTGCTTATCAAATCATTTGAATTTAAAAAAGCACTGATGCAGGAGCATTTTAATGAGAACTACATGGATTCGCACAAATATCCAAACGCGACGTTTCAGGGGAAGGTAACCAACCTGGGTGAGATCGACTTTGGTAAAGATGGTGAATATCCGGCACAGGTTGATGGAAAACTCACGATTCATGGGGTGACACAGGAAGTGAAGGAAACGGGTGTATTCATCATCGGGAAAGGGATTATCAATAGTAAATCAATATTTAATTTGATGACAGCAGACTACAACATCAAAATTCCCAAAGCTGTGATTAATAATATTGCCGAATCCATTGAATTGCGGGTGGACGTTAAACTCGAACCACTTAAATAACCTGCACAACGCCATTTATCCCCAACCCTGCTAAGTTAATTTTCTCAGGGTTTTTTGTTTATTTGCAAAATATTTAACAAGCAGACAAACTCAATTGCTCATATAACATGAAAACACTAAATGTAAAAGGGATGCGGTGCCCGATGCCGCTTATCGAGACCAAAAAGGCACTGAAGGAACTCGATGACAATGAAACACTGAAAATTTTAATCGATAATGAAACTTCTGTTAAAAATGTTGTTCATTTTTTAAAGGACAACAACATCCCGGTCAGCCAGGAGCTTAACAATGGATTGTGGGAACTTACATTGAACAAAGGCGAATCGGATCTGGAAACTGTTGATGAAACGGCTTATTGCGCTACACCTGCGACTGGAGATGGTAGTTATGTTGTACTGCTTGCAAAGAACAGGCTCGGGGAGGGTTCCGACGAATTGGGTGAAGCGCTGGCTGGTGCTATGATCAATACACTGAAAGCCATGGAGCCGTTACCTCAGAAGGTCATCATCATGAATTCCGGTATTTACCTGGTTGTAAAGGGATCTCTTGTATTACAGGATTTACGCGAGCTTGAAAATGCAGGGGTCGATATCATTGTTTGTGGTACCTGCCTCGATTATTTCGGTAAAATGGACGAGCTTGCCGTTGGTAGAATTTCAAACATGCATGATATCCTGGAAAGCATGCTAAAAGCTGATAAAGTCATTAATTTTTAATGGTATGAAAATCGATTTGCTAAACCTGGTGGAACAGGGGGGATGCTCATCAAAACTTGCCGCCGGAGAATTGCAAAAGGCACTTGCAGAATTGCCCAGGGTAAAACACCCCAATCTTTTGGTGGATATCGACACCCACGATGATGGTGGCGTGTACAAAATAAATGATGAACAGGCACTGATACAGACCACCGATTTTTTCCCGCCGGTTTGCTCCGATCCCTACGATTTTGGTCAGATAGCAGCCGCCAACGCGCTCAGCGATGTGTATGCCATGGGGGGGCAGGTACTTACGGCAATGAATATCGTTCTTTTTCCCGCAGGCATGGATTTGTCAATTTTGAAGGAAATTCTACTGGGAGGTCACGATAAGGTGGTTGAGTCAGGTGGGGTGATGGTGGGTGGCCATACCATCACCGGTGATATCCCCGTATTTGGTTTGGCTGTTACAGGTCTGGTTCACCCTGATAAAATTGTTACGAACGATCAGGCCCGGCCAGGGGATATTTTGATTCTTACCAAACCCATCGGAACGGGCGTGGTAATCGCTGCATGGAAAAACAAACTGATTTCTGAAAAGGTTTACCGAATCGCAGTGAACACTATGAAGCAGCTCAATCGCCGTGGAGCTGAGGTGATGGAAAAATTTGGAATTAAGTGTGCAACTGATATTACAGGTTTCGGTCTGGCCGGACACGCATTGAAAATGGCCGAAGGTAGTAGCGTTTCATTGCAAATTGATGCCAGAAAAATTCCCGTCATTAACCAGGTGATGGAATTGATTGATATGGGCGTGATCCCGGGGGCATCCTTCAGGAACCAGGAATTTGCAGAAGCGTTCTGTGAATTTGAAAGTGGCGTTGATTATAACCACAAAATGTTGCTTTTCGATGCCCAGACTTCTGGTGGATTACTGATGTGTGTGCCGGTTGAAAAATCCGACCAGGTAATCAGTGACCTCAAAGATTCAGGATATCCCCAATCAACAATTGTTGGTAAAGTATGCCAAAAGAAAGAGAAAAGTGTTTTGATTATTTGACATTCATTATTGTTGGATGCCATTCATACAAAATTGTAATGTTTTGAATGGTAATTATTTAAATTTCCACACTTTCCATTCTGATTCTACATCAGAACTTACATTCATATTTGGATTCTGTTCCTTGTAGTATTTATCTGTTGCGGTTGATGGAACCTTGATTTTCAGGTAATCGTACATTTCCTTATAACTGGCTTCACCTTTAGTTTCCTTAAGTTTTTTGAGAAGATAATAGGTAAATAATCCATGCTGTTCCTCTTCATAAAATAAGGATTCCTGGTCGCTGGAACTTGCAGCAAAAACAACCAGGCTACCTTTTACAAGGTTTTCTTTTGGCTTAACTTTAACTCCTTTGGCAGCCAGCAAGCCCTGGTTCCTGCCTCCTCCACTGAAACAAGCATCAAGTATAACGGTAACTTTTTTGGGCATTTTTCATTTACCAGTTTACAAATTTAGGAAATGTTCACCTTACTATTGATTTCAATTCAACCTGGCCCTTTTTGATTTTCTGATCCCTGTTTTTATTAACCAATTCTGAGCGGTTCTGAGTGCTATTTCAATTCCCCATTTTTTTTTGAGATATAATCGAATGAGTTTTCCATTCCAATATTTCTCATCATATCCAAATCCTACTGGGCCGGTACGGACTGCTTTTTTTAAATCTTTCTCAACCTCAATGGTTAAATAAGATTTTCTACCGTTTCTCTTTTGAGCTATTAAACCCTCTATGCCTTCTCTTTTAAGGCGATTTCGCCAAACCCTCAAGCTTTCCCTGGTTACGTTCAGGACATTACACACCTCTGTAACACTGGTTCCATTACTAAGGGCAATTAATGCCTGACATTTAATTGCTGCCTTCCTTGTTTTGTCTTGCTTTATCCAGTCTTTCAATTCATGCGGTTTAATGCCGGTAATATCAACTGGTTTGCCCAATTTAACTTTTTTTTGTTTCATTTTGTAAAGATACAATAAATTATTTAAAATGTCATATTAATAAAAGCGTTAATTTGCAAATGCCAAAATACCTTTTATTTATATGGAAACACTAAATGTTTATCAGCGTATTAATAAAGACAGCGTGAAATTTCACCGCCGAAAGGATTTAACTTTTGAAATAAGGCTATGCATAGCTTTTTCTGCAATGATGGGCAATAGGTGGGGGCTAATTGGCCAATTGGCAAAAAAATATGCTATTTCAAGAACTTTTGTTTACATGCTCCAGGGCGAACTTCAAACTGCGGTAAAGGATATTTTTCAGGTACAGGAACAGCCGGGAAAACAGCTTATCATAGAAGAACGGAAGGCGCAATCTGTTGCTTTTGCATTATCACTGCGCATGGAAGGCAAATGCAGTATTCCTTCCATATCGTCAATAATGAAAAAAATGAAACTGGAGAATTGCTCGGTGGGATGGATTAGCCATCAACTACAACAGATAGGCGCCTACTTGCCAAATACAATAGAAATTGGCAGCCACCATGCCCTACATGTATATTTAGCTGCCGATGAGGTTTTTTCCCATTCAAGGCCAATTTTAATCTCCGTTGACCCGATAAGTACAACAATATTAAGAATAGAACTGGCGGAATCAAGAAAAACAGAAGATTGGATAAATCATTTCAACGAATTGAAAAAAAACGGACTGGAAGTTATCTTGTCGGTAAGTGATGAAGGGAAAGGTTTATGTTCAGCAATTGATTCATCATTTTCAGGAACAAACCGGCAGCCTGATACTTTTCATGCTATTTCGCACCGACTTGGCAAATGGGCCAATAGCCTTGAAATGTCAGCTTATGCCGCTATTGGCCAAGAATATCAACGCGAGAAAGTGTTTGGATCGGCAAAAACCGAAAATGTGATGCAAAAACGCTTAGATGCTTACATTCAAGCAAAAACGAAAGCAGATCAGGAAATAATGCTTTACGAAGGCTACACGTTCCTTTATCATTGCATTATAAATAATTTGCAAGTATTTGATAAAGAAGGCAACCCATGCAACAGGGAGGATGCCCAGGAAAATATCCGCATAGCGTTGGATTACATGATTGGCTTGCCAATAAATAAAATCAAAAAAGAAATTAATGCCATTTACAACCTGCTGGACAACCTGCTTGGTTATCTGGACACTGCCGGGCAGATAACCAAAAACCTTAAATTTAAAGGGGTCCCACGATACATTGCCCAATCATTCTCCCTGGCATGGCAATACCAGAAAAATGCAATTAAAGCTAAAAAGAATGAAAGAAGAAAATACTTCGCAAGAAAGGAAAAAGAACAATTAGAAATAATGGCTGCCATACTTAAAGAAAACTTTGAAACTGTTAAAGAAAGCATATATGCCGAATTGGACAAAATCATCCAAAGCTCTGCAATTGTAGAAAATGTAAACTCAATCGTGAGGGCATTCCTCAATACCTCAAGAAACAAAATAAACCAGGAAATGCTGAATTTAATAATGTTTTATCACAACCACCGCAGGTATAAAGCGGGAAAAAGAAAAGGAAAAACACCAATGGAATTATTGACCGGAGAAAAACAAAACCAAGATTGGATAGATATGCTGCTCAATATTGACAAGCAGAGAAAATCCCAGTCAATAGCGGCATAGCAAAATTTAACAGCTTCCCGGCAAAATCATTGATTGTTATGGGAGTGGTGTCTCATGTAACTGCGTAAAATCAAAATTTGTTAACTACTTTTGAGGGGTTTTGAAAAATGCC
>JABMQA010001379.1 GCA_013203545.1 Bacteroidota bacterium | reverse complement strand
TCTATAGGAAAATATTCCCTGTAACCCCCTACATACGGAATGTTGTACTTCTGGCGCACAAACATCACAAAGTTATATATTGTCCTGGGAGAGATTTGAGGAAAATCAGTGTGGGCTTCTTTTAGCCAATCGTGAATTTGTGCAGTCGAGGTATCTTGAAATGTGGATAGTTTATCGGCAACAAAACCTTCGTAACCGGATAAAATCTTTTTTCTTTGACATGATTCAAGAAGATACTGTTCATATTCTTCTTCGCCCATGTTTAGATATTTTCTTACTGTTCTGGCATCCATTACCAGATATTGGGCAATTTTAGCATTGCTAAAACCAAGCCTTTTAAATTTTTGCAGTTCGTGATACATGATCCAATTGTTTAAGTCTCTTTTTGTCATATCGGTTAGTTGTTTATATGTTCTAACCGATAAACGTAAATTTTGACTTTTTCAACTTTGGGGATTGCCCCGCGGGGCAATCCCCAAAGTTGAAAGATCATACATCCTTATTTTCCGAAAGTAGTGCATTCTTATTTTCCGAAAACACTACATCACTAATTGCCGATTTTATGACATTGTTATTTTCTGGTTACAGGGAGGAGGAATATGTGTAAATGGGTTTCAACTCAATATAAAAAAAGCCATCAACAATGTCTCCAATAGGAGGATCAATACCCTCCCAAAGAAAAGTGACGGAAACTTCTCAGAAAATATAGTACAGAACCTACGCGAATTTTGGTTTAGAAGGTCACCAGGTGATAATCACCTTTGATGAAATCAGTGAGCTCAACTCCAATGTATTTTACCTCGATGCCCAAATTCTCCAGGTCATCAGAAACATCATACTGATCGGAGCATCCTTTGCTGGCCAGCAGGTTAATACCGATTTCCTTCATTTTTATTATCGATTCCTGAAGTTCTTTGTCTTTAGTAAGTAGTTTTGCCGATGGCCCCCAGACTACAAGCGTTATATCTTCCCACCAGCCATATTTTTTAGCGTTGTAGGTGTACATAAAAACCATCTTTTTGGCCACCTCAGGATCACCGCTGGTCCAGATCACCACCAGTTTTTCTGATTCTGCAATTGTTGTTGAATCCCCTTCCATTGAAAGTTTTCCATTGGTCTCCATAGTTTTAATTTGATTTGCGTTAATACTAAAAATGAACAGGAACAGAATGCTAAGAACAAAAAATAAATTTTTCATAAGGCTGTAAGTATTGAATTTGTACAAATTTACCTTTATCTTTGGTAAAAATTCTAAAAAACTGATCATTATGAAAAAATTATCCTTCTCTTTACTGTTGGGCTTCATCGTAATTTCGAATGTCCTTTTTGCAAACGGCGTGGCCATCAAAGATGCCGAAACTAGTGAATACTTCCGCCTGGTTTCATCAGATGTTGATGTAACTGTTTATGATCAGATAGCAATCGTTATCGCCACGCAAAAATTCCTGAACAACACCGGGGAACTGTCCAAAATAAAGTATGCCTTCCCGCTGGGAGAAGATGCAAGTGGTATCGGCCTGCGGTGGAACCTTGGAAACACATGGTATTCTGCAATCATATCCCCTTCTCCGCAGGACACCACCCTTCCCGGTGGCGGTACCGGAAATACAAACCTCATGGACTTCCTTGGGGAAACGCCACTTTTCTTTAACCTCGAGGACTCCATCCCGAATGACTCCATCCTGATCGTTGAACTGACCTATGTGCAACTTCTTCCTTATGCGTTTTATGAAGTTGATTTCAATTATCCGAATGATTATTCCCTGATACAGAATGAATTACTCGATTCTCAGCACATCCATTTTTCACTGGAATCACAACGTGCCATCACGAATATTGAACTTTTGAGCCATACACCTGGATATATCTTTTTTAACGACAGCACCGCCGAATTTGATTTTGAAGTATTTGAAGTACCTGCAAACCATGATTACGAGGCAATCTATGATCTCAACCCCGAAGATCTCGGGTTGTTCAGTTACAGCACCTACCTTACGGATACTGCATTTAATTGTGATGAATATGGGAACGGTTTTTTCACCTTTATTGTTGAACCCGATCCGCAATCAGAGATCATACAAAAAGTTTTTACCCTGATCATCGACAGATCCGGAAGTATGTCGGGCGATAAAATTATCCAGGCGAGAAATGCGGCATCTTACATCGTTAACAATCTCAATGAGGGTGATTATTTTAACATAGTTGATTTCTCAACCAATGTATCCAGTCTTTTTGAAGACCATGTTGCATATGACCTGACTTCACAATCATCTGCACTCGCGTATATCAGCAACATGTATGCAAATGGATCAACCAATATTTCAGGTGCATTTTCCACGGCAATCCCTGATTTTGCCACAAATGACACTACACTGGCTAATATTATTATATTTTTTACCGATGGCCAGGCCACAGCCGGCCTGGTTGGAACCAATGAGATTTTGGATCACATTCAGGGCCTGATAAACATTAATGAAGTAAGCAATCTCCAGATCCACACATTTGGGATTGGAGAAGATGCAAATCAATCGCTTCTTTCCCAAATCGCATCCCAAAACAATGGTTTAAGTGAGTTCCTGGGTGATGATGAACTGGAAGAAATAATTACAACCTTTTACATGAAGATCCGAAATCCGGTGTTGATCAACACCCAAATATCTGTTGATCCTCCATTGCTTACGCAGATCTATCCGAATCCGGTTGATAATCTCTACCTTGGGCAACAGTTGATTATGGTTGGAAGGTATCAAGAGGCCAGCACCATTGATGTGACCTTCAGCGGAGAAGCCTTTGGCCAGCCACAATCATATCAATACACCGTTGACCTGGCCGATACAACTATTTTTACAAACCAGTTTTTGACAAAGCTGTGGGCAAAAAAGAAAATGGACAATTTGTATATTCTTTACCTCACTTTTGATCCGGAATCACCTGAAGCTGAAGAAATCAGAGAAGAAGTAATCGGTATCAGCATCTGCTATAATGTAATGAGCCCATTCACATCCTATACGGGAGGCGGTGGAATTGTTTCCATTGAATATGACGAAACTGTTGAGGAGTACACAGAGGAATTAAGCTATGCCTATCCAAATCCTTTTGCATCTGAAGCTTATATACAATTTATTGTTAACCAACCGGCATTTGAACTCGCTACCCTCCGTATCTTCGATTCATTTGGCAGGCTCATCGATGTTGAAACCATTCTGCTGACGGGAGAGGGAACATACAAAATACTGTGGGATGGAGCGGATCAGGAGGGTAACCCGGTTCCTCATGGTTTTTATTTTTACACCATTCAGTATGGTAATCAAATGCTGAAGGGAGAGATTATAAAATTATAGTGCAAAAGCAGGGGGAGGCCAACAAGGTAAATTTGTTGGCCTCTCATGTTTAAAACCCGAAACAATGAAAAGTTTCATATTTGTTGTTATATCATTATTGTTCAGCTCAATTATCCTGTCTCAGGAATTTTCCAAAGAATTCGGTGTAATCAAACAGAATGATATTTATTGAGTTCCTGCCAACCGGTAAACCCTAACACATCAATTAGCTGATGGCTAATACTCCAACTCCGCACCATGTCCCTTCAGCTTGAAATGCCTCCGCATCCACCAAACGATGAGGTAGATGATGGGTGTATCGGCAGCGGCAAATAACATTTTAAACAAAAATCCATTTATTAGCAAGCCCTTGAAATATTGCCATTCGATCACCTCGAAAGTACAAAGGAGGAACAACACGGTTAATGTATCGACAAATTGCGAAGTGAAGGTAGATGCATTATTGCGGAACCAGAGGTGTTTCCCTTTGGTTACCCTTTTCCAGTAATGGAATATCTGCACATCCAGGAACTGTGCCAGCAGGTAGGCGGTGAGCGATGCCGCGACAGCGATAAATGTAAATCCAAACACCTTCTTAAACTGGATATCACCAACCGGCGACCAATCCGTAGCCGGTGCCCATGATGAAACCACGATGATTCCAAGCATGAAAACACTGGCAAACAAACCGGCAAGCACCACACGGTTGGCGCGCTTACGACCATAAACTTCGGAAATAATATCGGTAACAAGAAAAGTAACGGGATAGGGAATGATGCCGACAGAAAGCTGAAACTCATACCATCCGAAAGGGTTCCAGGTGAAAAATTTCTGAAAGATCAGATTCCCTGTTACCAGCGCTGCCACGAAGAGGGCGGCCAGAATCAGGTAGGTGTTTTCTGCGACGGCTTTTTTCTTATCATCCATAAAGATCAAAAATAAACAAAATTGGGTTGGATTGGTTCAGCACTGTATTACAGCATACTTTTTTTACATGCTATGGCCACTGATCCGCCAGTATTCTATGATTAAAACAAGTTTATTTGACGAAAGTTATTAACAAAATTAAGCGGCATACTTTAACAGATCAACATACGGTGTTCCACGATTGATTGCAGCAAAAGCTCTCGAAAGTAGTTTGTTTCTAACAATATTGATTGTGCTCATTTTGGATTTCCCTTCATCCAACCTCTTTTGGTAATAGATTTTCATTTCCTGATTATGCTGTATAGCCGACTTGGCACATTGGTCCAGCAATGATTTGATTTTTTTGTTCGCAAGATTATTCACTTTGGTTTTTCCTCTCAAACTTGTTCCTGACTTATTTGGAAATGGAGCTATTCCACAGTAAGAAGCAAATTTTCTCCATGTGCTGAATTGTGTAAAACCATTTGTGAAAACCATTAAAAACAAGGCTGTCTGCGCTCCAATGCCTTTTACACTTGTCGCTAACCCGTACAATCTCTTTAACTCTTTGCTGCTTTTTACAATGCTGTCAATCTCATTTTCTACCTTGTCGATTTGAAGTCCGAAGTCCGTAATCATTTTTTCCTGTACTTGAAACAAGACTTTGTTGTCCTTTTTTTTCAGGAAAGGCTTCATCTCACCTACTCTTGCTTTATAACCGGCACGTTGCTTAACTAACTGCTCTCGCAATGAAAGAAGATTCTTTATGTTCTGAATATCCTGCGAAGGAAGTTCAACAGGAGTAAGTTCATCTTTTAGGCGATACCCATAAAGCGCAATTTTTTTTGCATCGATTTTATCATCCTTCCCTCGTGTAATCCCTAATGAGCGCTTAATAGCCAAGCCTGGAACCAAAATAAACGGAATTTCATTTTCCTGTAAATAGCAAGTAAGGTGATAAGTGTAGATTCCTGTATGTTCAAAGACAAATAAAATCTCCTGCTTTTCAAATGAAGTATTCTTCAATACCCACTTCACCATTTTAATACAGCCTGCCCAGGTGTTTTTGAAATCACAATTTTTTTGATTGCTGTGGATACGCAATTCATTGTTTTGTTTTCCAACGTCTATGCCAATGATTTCTTTGTAGTTCATAATTTTATTAATTTTGAGTGTTTAAAAAATGGTTACTTAAACTAACACCTTTAATAGGTCGAAACTGAAATTCTATCTGGTTCTAGGTAACCTAATTAAAGAATGGGGACTAATACTGGCGCGAGGTCATGAACCTATCTGTCGGAAAAGTTCACCCCATTCTTTTTTTATTAACAAATTCGCTTCTTATTAACAAAGAAAAGAAAAAGTAACAAAAAGAAAAGAAAATCAACACATTACAATAAATTTATTAAATATATTAACTTTCCTTGTTAATAGTCTGCAAATCTAAAGGCTGG
>JABMQA010001378.1 GCA_013203545.1 Bacteroidota bacterium | reverse complement strand
CCTTAGTGCCTTTGTGTCTTTGTGGCAATTAAGAAAGATAGCCACAATGGCACAAAGACTCAAAGAAACACAAAGATTAAAAGCACCGCCATAATAAAATATAGAATTATTCTTTTCATCTTATTGTATAACAATCAATTAAAAATCTGTGGACAAAAACCGTAAACATTATATAATCGCTGATAGCTATCGGGGGGAAGGCCTCGCAAAGTAGTTGTTACTAATGGGCTCTGTATCGTTCTGCCGCTATGGAGCATGGACAATTGCGATCCGCCAGTGGGCGGACAAGTTCCGCGAGTGGGCGGACAAGGGGCCGCCGTGTTACTACTTTCGGAGTCAGCGAGACTTCCGGGCCGACGACCCCGATAGCCATCGGGGCTGCCAAACATTCCGGCTTGCTGTCATGCAATTGCTCTTTTTCCAATCAATCCAAATGAAACACCTCTTCCAGGTTCAGCCACCATTCGTCAGGATCGTCCGTTAATCTTTCCTGGCAGGGGGCGGTTTCTTTCCACCATTTTTGGGTGCACTCATCTGCAGCCATCTTTTTCATGTCCTGTTCGAAGTTCTCGCCGGTATATTCAAAATATGCAAAAAGCTGATAATCGGGTGTAAGGCTGATGGTATAATTCCGGATATTACATTCCTTTATCTTTTTAATTACACAGGGCCATGGATTTGCATGTAGCTTTTTGTACACTTCCAATTTTTCAGGTTTTACGTTGATTAGTTGTGTGAATCGTTTGATTGTCCGTTTTTTGGGAATCATGCTATTAACGTAAATTGATTAACTCCTTCGAACGCGTATCTTAAAATTGCTTTCAATGTCTTTTTCGGTAAAAAGCATATGATTTTTGATGTTCTGGTGAGCGTGATTTTTGAACATGGGTGACGCGGATCAGGCGGATTTTTATCTGTGAAATCAGTGTTCCTTTTTTTTATCCGTGCAAATCCGTTGCATCCGTGTTATCCTTACAAATTTCTGTACTTTTTGATTCTTTCCATTGCATTTACAAAATCAAAGACACTGCTATTATTTTATTAAACCACCTTACTTCAACGGAAAAACCTTCTCCCTCAACAAATAATCCAATATCTTGTTGCAGTTGCTATCCTGTCCCTGCGGCCGAAGGATCAGGTGTGGCTTTTCAGGGACTTCATATTCGATGTCCACACCGGGCATATTTTCGATTTCGCCGTTGTCGGCTTTTATGTATAGTTCAGGTTTGTTGTCGCGGCTGAATTCCAGACCGGCATCCATATACACGAGGTGGAAGCGTTCACTTCCGATGATCTCACCTGCCTGTTTCCTAATCTGGTCGTCGGGTGAGATGAAAGAACAGATGGTGATAATGCCCTGGTCGTTCAATATCCTGGCCACATGGGCTACCCTGCGAAGGTGCTCGGTGCGGTCGGCAGGTGAATAATCAAGTTCGCGCGATAATCCTGACCTTACCGTACTTCCATCCAGCAAAACCACGGTAGCGCCTTCATCAAACAGGCATTTCTCGAGGGTGTATGCCAGATGGTTCTTTCCGGATCCATGTAAGCCTGTAATCCAGATGGTGAATCCCTTCTGGTTGTAGAACTTTTCACGCTCTGAAATTGGCACGAGACACTCACCACTTTCAATCTTGGCACGGTCCATATCTGTGATGCGGCTCGGCAAATCCCTGTCCTTAAGCTGATCGATGATCATACCAACGGCGCAGGTGTTGTTGGTTACCGGGTCGATCAATACAAAGGCACCTGTACTGCGGTTCTTTTTATAGGGATCGAAATAAAGTGGCTTGTTGGTGGTGATCACTACCCTGCCGATCTCGTTGAGCGTAAAACGATCGATCTCTGATTTTTCGAGTGTATTCACATCAACCTTGTACCTGATCTTATCGATTCTGGCCCTGGTGGTATTGGAGGTATGTTTGATATAAAACTGCGTTTCCATCGACATGGGTTTTTCATCCATCCACACCAGCATCGACTCGAAATGCCGCTCAATCATGGGCAGGTTATCAGGATGTGTAAGCATATCACCCCTCGAAATATCGATTTCATCCTCCAGGGTAACGGTAACCGACTGCGGCGGAAAAGCATATTCCACATCACCGTTGTAGGTAGTAATGGCTTTTACCACACTCTTTTTGCCCGATGGTAACACCCTGATCTCGTCGCCCTGCCTGATCACCCCTGAAGCCACACGTGCAGAAAAACCACGGAAATTCAGGGTGGGCCGTAAAACATACTGAACCGGGAAACGCAGGTCGCTGAAATTACGGTCGCTGCTGATGTGCACCGTTTCCAGAAACTCGAGCATGCTCTTTCCGTGGTACCAGGGCATCCTTTCAGAAATGTCAACCACATTGTCCCCTTTTAACGCCGACAATGGAATGAAATTCACATCAGAAATATCCAGATCGGTGATAAAGGCTTTGTAGTCGTCGCAAATATTATCGAAAACCGCTTTGCTGAAGTCCATTAGATCCATTTTATTAACAGCCAATACCACATGCTTAATTCCCAGCATGGAAACAATAAACGTGTGACGTTTGGTCTGTGTTATTACACCCTTGCGTGCATCGATAAGTATGATGGCCAGGTTGGCAGTGGAGGCCCCTGTAACCATATTGCGGGTATATTGTTCGTGACCGGGTGTATCGGCAATGATGAATTTTCTTTTTGCCGTGGAAAAATACCGGTATGCCACATCGATGGTGATACCCTGCTCCCTTTCGGCTTTCAGCCCATCGAGCAACAAGGCATAGTCGATCTCGTCACCTGCATGGCCCACGCGTTTGCTATCCCTTTCGAGGGCTTGCAGATGATCCTCATAAAGTTTTTTACTATCGAACAACAGCCTGCCAATGAGCGTGGATTTTCCATCGTCAACCGAGCCGGCAGTTAGCAGTCGAAGCAAGTCTTTTTGTTGATCCTGGTTAAGGAATTCGTTTATGTTGAGTGTCATGTGGATTGTAAATTAGTGTGTGTCAATAATCTATTGGTGGGTGTTTGGGGCAGAGAGCATGGAGCATGGAGCGGAGAGCTTGGAGCTTGGAGTACGAGTGAATATGGGTTTGAAGCATATTAGTGGGAGTTGTGAATTAAGACAAAAGGTTTTTTCTAAAATTTGTTATCATTGAACTCAAATGATGAAGTTCGATAAAAAGAAATTCCTTTTGTGAGTTCAGTCTAAGAACCAACGATTTTGGGCTAAAGCCCACTAATTGTCTAGTTTTCAAT
>JABMQA010001377.1 GCA_013203545.1 Bacteroidota bacterium | reverse complement strand
TGAAGATACTCCAACAATTCTGTTTTAGCAGTTTCAAATTCATCCAGCGTTTGTATCGATTCGATCCGGGAAATTAATTCCTCAACTATTTTCGGCATCATTCAACGGTTTTTCAAACATAAATCAGTTTGGTATTGGGTATTTTAATAAAAAGCAATTCTATTTTTCTGAAATCACAGCTAAAGTACAAGTTTCATTATAGAATTCACAACTCATATTCCGGTTATTTCCAATTTCGCCGTAGGTAAAGAACCCTGTTATTGGGGTGCCGGTATTTTCGTAAATTTCCCGTATTTCGTCAATTATGATGGGCCCCAAGGCCTTATGCCTGGCCATACATGAAAAGAGCAACAGCAACATGGTTTTTTTATCATCATTAAAAAAGTCGATGATATCACTTCGTGTATGGTCCACTACCTCAAAACCCGGCGATGTTGAAAAGGTAACAACAGCACCCTCGGGGACAGTCCCTGCAAAAATCAGTGATTGTTGTTCGCGATCGATACCAATAACGGCACGTAATATTTCCCTTCCCTCTTTTTTGATTAACAGCGGATATTCAACACCAATTTCGGGCAAATCCTCATCGCGTATATTTAAATGATCCTTGTAAACTTTTAATGCGGGTTCATCATCAATGGTGTAAACCAAATTACCACTGGCTTTGGTAATAATTTTATCGGAGCCGATACCAATCCAACCACTGGTTGCCAGGCCGGTCATTGTGATAGCATCAGAATCCAGGGCAACCACAACTGCTCCATAATTTGACAAGCTGCGCTGGTTGAAAACAAAGGTTTCTTCAAACCTGGCATCATCACCAGCCAAACCGCCAAAAATTGTAGCTTCTTCGCCACAAACCTCCTGAATGCCTTCAACGATTTCTTGTCCGTTAGCAGTTAAACCACTAATGGATACTAAAAACGAAGGCTTTGCAAATTGTTGATTCCCCCAGGTGCCAATTTGTACTCCCAGTTGATGTGAATTGATGTTTACCCCGGAAAACAGATTACCTGCGAAAACCTTCGGATTCATTTGCACCAGGGAGTATGTAACCGAATTCTGATAAATCCCCTCATTTTGCCCATTAAAAAATATTTCACCGCATGTGCTTACCCCAAATACCTCGATGTCATGTTTTTCAAAGACTTTTCTCACTTTTTCAATGTCCATCTCAACAGATGAAAAAACAAAAGCTAAGTTGGGTTGAAAGAAATCGTTGATGTTTTCGCTGAGTTGCGTATCCAGCGCTGAAATTCCTGTAGAAACAAAAGATTGGGCTATCATAATTTTACAATTTGAAATTCTCTTCAAATATATAAAACTTTGCATATTGTGGCAAGTATTTTAATTTAATTTAAACATTCTGGTAGTTTAATACTGCATAGCTAATCTAAATTCCATTATGCCTGTTAGCGTCGAAAAACCCCAGGATAGCTTTGGATTCAAATTACGCAATGGATACAATTGGAAGTTTTTTACCAACAAAACGAATGATTAAAAATAATATGGTAAGATTTACCGGGAATAAAACCATTGAGGGGACACCATAAGCGGCAGGCAGAGTTCCGAAAAGCAATCCAACAACACCCACAGTGAGCGCATATGGCATTTGCGTCCTCACATGGTCGATATGGTTGCACGAACTGGCCAGCGAACTCAAAATGGTGGTATCGGAAATTGGTGAGCAATGGTCACCAAGTACCGAGCCGGCCAGTACCGCTGAAACCACATTGTGAAATATAGAGATGGATGTGTCGTAATCCAGGGAAAATTCCTGGCAGATCAACCACGATGCCGGCAGCATTAACGGATACAAAATGGCCATGGTGCCCCAGGATGATCCTGTTGAGAAAGCTACAATTGCAGCCAGTAAAAATGTAAGGGCAGGAATCAGAAATGGGGAGAGCTGCAGGCTGATGAGGCTTCCGGAGATAAACTCTGCTGTGTGAAGGTGCTGGGTGATGAGTGCGATAGCCCAGGCCAGCACAAGGATCAATACAGCTGTAAGCATGGTCTGAAATCCATGCACCAATGCGTCAATGCTCTTCTTCAACGATAAAATCCGCTGTCCAACGGAGAGGACAATAGCTATGGTAACGCCGGCTAAAGAAGACCACAACAGGGCTACAAACGAATCGGAGTTACCGATTACATTCGACAGGTTCCCGGTAAATGATATTGCCACATCCCATCCTACGTTATGCAGGCCGGTTGCGATCAGTCCGGCGATGGTTCCCAACACTACCACCAGAACCGGTATCACTGCATTGTACCATCTTGCTTTTATATTTTCATCCACGTCAATTTCACGTGAAAGTTCACTGGTTTTATTTACCTTATCCGAAACATCACCTTTGCCGGAGCGTGCCATGATCTCAGCTTTGTACATAGGGCCGTAATCCCGCCGTTTCCATACAAGAAAAAAGATAAAACATAAGGTGAGGATCGGATAAAATGAATATTGAAGTGAGTTAAGAAATACATCGTATGGTGTTTCAGGAAGGCCAAGGTTTTGTATGCCATCCTGGATATAACTCAACTCGGCGCCAATCCATGTGGTAACGAAAGCGATGGAGGCAACCGGTGCAGCTGTTGAATCAACAATATAGGCCAGTTTCTGGCGGGATATTTTTAACCTGTCGGTTACCGGGCGCATGGTATTACCCACAACCAGCGTATTGGCATAATCATCAAAAAAGATCAGTATCCCCATCAGCCAGGTAACCAATTGTCCTGACCGTGCATTGCCTGCAAATCTCGAAAGGTAGTTCACAACACCCTTCATCCCGCCGTTTTTGGTTATTATTCCCACCATTCCACCAATCATCATCGAAAAGATAATGATGGACAGGTGATCGGTGTCATTTAATGCGTGTAGAATATAGGTGTCGATAACGGCTAAAAATCCGTTAAATAAGGATTCAAAAAAGGCCTGCCCCTGGTAGAAAAAGATGATAAAGGTCCCTATAAAAATACCAAAAAACAAAGCAGAATAAACCTCCTTGAAAACCAGGGCCATGATAATTGCTATTAACGGAGGAAAAACCGATAACCACAAAGGAATCGGTGTGACGTATCCAGACCAGGAAAAATCATCAATTTCAAAAGTGAATCCCCCTTTTTTATCAAAGGTCATCTGAAATTCACAAACTCCATTTTCGAA
Source organism: Bacteroidota bacterium (assembly GCA_013203545.1). Classification (GTDB taxonomy): domain Bacteria; phylum Bacteroidota; class Bacteroidia; order Bacteroidales; family 4484-276; genus JABMQA01. The sequence continues at coordinate 16,936 of JABMQA010001377.1, read as the reverse complement.
ATGAAGGGTTTGAATGGATCCGTTTATTTGAGCCTGCCAGGTGCCGTTGACCAGATACTTTATGTCAGGGTCGGTGACTTTCAGGGTGATGGAAGTAGAAATGTTGCGCATGATGATCTCAGGCAGGTGAATCAGGAGATTTTCATTGTTAAATCTTATCGATTCAGAAGGAATGTTTTGCTGTGCATTTCCTGGTAAAGAAAAAAACAAAAATATGTTCAGAATGAATGCTGCTAAGGTAAATCTGTTCACTGGAAAATTAGTTTTCGGTAAAGATAAGGAAGAAATTTTATTCCAGCGAATCACTCCAGAAGAATTTATAGTAGTAAAACGTTTAGACTAAGATTTATCTGGAAGATATGGCAAAGGACGCAATCCGTGAGGGACGAAAAGATGTCGTGCCTGGTTTTTGATATCCTTCACTTCCCAGGGTTTCCATCCCCTTCCGATGGCCGGGGCTTGTAACCCTTTACACAACTGAGAAAATGTGCTGATAACACTTTATATTCCCGGCTGCCTCTGTGGTTTCAAAAGGCTGTTTTGCCTACCGGTTATGCCACATACGCTGAACAGCCCTTACAACCCCCTCCGCATCATACCCACATTCACCCCAAAGCTTTTCCTGGGATCCCTGCCCGATAAAGCTATCTGGAATACCCAGCCGGACCACCCCGGATTTGTAACCATGGTCAGCCATAAACTCTAAAATAGCGGATCCAAACCCTCCGCTTATCACACCATCCTCAACAGTAATGATTTTTTCAAATTTTTTAAAGATACCGTGCAGTAATATTTCGTCCAGGGGTTTAAGGAACCGGATATCATAATGTGCAGGCGTAAGTCCATCTTTAAGAAGTATTTCACAGGCTTTTACCACCTCATTTCCCATATGCCCGATGGAAATAATGGCAACATCCTTTCCCTCAGCAATCAATCTTCCTTTACCAATTTCCAGTTCTTCGAACGGGGTTTTCCACGCCTTCATCACACCCCTCCCCTTTGGATAGCGAATAGCAAAAGGACCCTGGTTTTCCAGTTGTGCGGTGTACATCATATTACGCAATTCCTGCTCATTCATCGGTGCACAAATGGTCATATTGGGAATACTTCGAAGGTAGGCAAGGTCAAACGCACCATGATGCGTGGGCCCGTCTTCACCAACCAGTCCTGCCCGATCCAGACAAAGGACAACATTTAAGTTCTGTATGGCCACATCGTGGATCACCTGATCGTAGGCACGCTGCATAAAGGTAGAATAGATATTGCAAAAAGGCACAAAACCCTGAGTTGCCAAACCGGCAGCAAAAGTTACAGCATGTTGCTCGGCAATGCCAACATCGAATGCCCTTTCAGGCATTTTATGCATCATAATATCCAGTGAACTTCCCGTAGGCATCGCCGGCGTAATACCAAGTATTTTGGGGTTTTTCCCGGCAAGTTCAACAATTGTTTTTCCAAATATGATCTGGTATTTTAATGGTTGCACATGGTCGCAGGGTTTCTCCTTTATCAACTCACCGGTCTTCTTGTCAAATGCACCGGGAGGGGCATGGTAGATGGTTGGCTCCTTTTCTGCTTTCTCAAGGCCTTTGCCTTTGGTGGTAATAATGTGCAACAATTTTGGTCCCGGAATATTTTTCATATCACCAAGCAACTTCACCAGGTTCATGATATTGTTTCCGTCAACGGGCCCGAAATATCTGAAATTGAAAGCCTCAAAAAGATTACTTCTCTTCAGGATACTTCCTTTTACCGCATTACCAACCTGCTTAACTACTGCCCGTGTATTTTCTCCGTACCTGGTACCCCCGCCAAGTAAAAACCAGATTTTATCCTTGAGTTTGTTGTATGCGCGTGAAGTAACTATACCGGCAAGATATTCCTTGATGGCTCCAACACTTTTATCGATGGCGATGCCATTGTCGTTTAAAATAACCAGCAGGTTTGGATTGGTAACACCAGCATTGTTCAACGCTTCGATGGCCATTCCGCCGGTCATGGCGCCATCGCCGATAACTGCAATGTGATGTCTGTCATTATTACCGTTCATCCTGGCAGCAACAGCCATACCCAATGCCGCTGATACTGAGGTTGAGGCATGACCAACACCAAATGCATCATATTCGCTTTCATCCATTTTTGGGAAACCGCTGATGCCATTAAATTTTCTGTTGAGGTGAAACCGGTCGCGCCGGCCGGTGAGTATTTTATGACCATAGGCCTGGTGACCAACATCCCAAATCAGCTTATCGTTGGGTGTATCGAAGATATAGTGAAGGGCAACGGTAAGCTCAACCACGCCCAAACTGGCGCCAAGATGCCCGGGATTATGGGATACAGCATCAATAATAAAATCGCGAAGCTCCTGACATAACTGTGGAAGCTGAATTTCACGAAGCTTTTTTAAATCCTCCGGTGAATTAATTCTATTTAATAAGCTTTCTGCCATTTAAAGTTACTAACTATTTTCAACATATGAATGAAATAAACCGATTGTAATCATTTCTCTAAAGCAAACCCAGTTCGAGCTGTGCCTCCTCCGACATCATATCCTGGTCCCACGGCGGCTCGAAGGTTAATTCTACTTCTACATCTTTTACCTTCTCCACAGTAAGGACTGTTTCGCGGACTTCAACAGGAAGGGTTTCCGCAACCGGGCAATTTGGCGCTGTTAATGTCATGACAATATGTACATTATAATCATCCGACACATTTACCTCATATACCAGCCCGAGCTGGTATATATCCACAGGGATCTCGGGATCATAAACCGTTTTGAGTTTTTCGATTACAGCATTTTTTATTTCTGTTCTATCGCTCATTTGCTTTCCCTTTCACTACTTTCATATTTTGCCTTAAAGGCCAGGGCATACAATTTCATTTGCTTGATCATCGATACCAGGCCATTGGATCTTGTGGGCGAAAGATGTTCCTTCAATCCGATTTCATCGATAAAATCCAGTTTAGCATCCAGAATTTCATCTGCTGTTCGACCGGACAAAACCCTAATCAGCAGGTTAACAATGCCTTTAGTGATCACTGCATCGCTATCGGCAGTAAAATATATTTTCCCATCCCTATATTCAGCATGTAACCAAACACTCGATTGACATCCGGAAATCAGGTTCGACTTGATTTTATACTTTTCATCGATCAAAGGCAGGTCTTTCCCCATCTCTATCAGGTAATTGTACTTTTCCAACCAATCTTCAAAATTTTCAAATTCTTCCCTGATCACTAATTCTTTTTCTGCAATGGTCATCGTTAGTTATTTTTCAGTTTTATACAGAAATACCGCTGCTTTGTTTTCTTTATCATCGATTTTTTTAAATTACAAATTCTATCTTAACTCATCAACATGCTCTTGGCCTGGATAACGGCATTTATGAAAATATCAACCTCTTCGGTGGTATTGTACACGGCAAACGAAGCCCTGACAAACCCCGGGACCTGGAATATCCGGGTGAGGGGCTGTGTACACAAATGCCCTGTCCTGACAGCAACAGCAAATTTATCTATGATGGACCCCACATCATATGGGTGAACCCCTTTCAGGTTAAATGACAGCGAAGTGGTTTTATGCTGCGCCCTGCTGTATATGATTATCTGATCGATTTGCCCCAACTTGTCCAGCGCATATTTAAAAACCTCATCCTCATGGGCAGCAGCCTGCCTGATTCCCAACCTGTCCAGGTAAAGTAATGCTGAGTGCAACCCTAAAGCACCGGCAATATTCGGTGTTCCCGCTTCAAATTTGTAGGGCAGTTCATTGAAGGTTGTTTTCTCAAATGTGACCTCCGAAATCATTTCACCACCGCACTGGTAAGGAAGCATCTCCTCAAGCAATTCCACTTTTCCGTAAAGAACCCCGATCCCTGTGGGCCCGTAAACTTTATGTCCGGAAAAACAGTAGAAATCGCAATCCAGGTTTTGAAGGTCGATTGGCAGGTGAGCAATGGCCTGGGCACCGTCAATCAGTACCCTGGCGCCAACCCGATGGGCAAGTTTCACAATTATATCAACAGGATTAATGGTTCCCAGTGTATTTGAAACATGTGTGATGGCAACAATCCTGGTTTTATCACTCAACATTTTTTCAAATGCTTTCATGTTTAACTCCGCAGATTCGGTGATGGGAACCACCAATAACCTGGCGCCCCGTTCTTCACAAATCATCTGCCAGGGGACAATATTGGAATGATGCTCCATTTGTGAAATCAACACTTCATCGCCCGGATTGATAAACTTTCTTCCAAAAGACTGTGCCACCAGGTTGATGGACTCGGTGGTGCCACGGGTAAATATTATTTCATTTCGGCTGTGTGCATTTAAAAATTTTTGAACATAATCACGGGCTTCCTCGAAGCAGGCCGTTGCCTCCTGGCTAAGGTGGTGAATTCCACGATGAACATTGCTATTTTCGTATGAATAAAAGTTGTTCAGCCTATCAATAACCATATCAGGCTTTTGTGTAGTAGCCGCATTGTCCAGATAAACAAGCTGCTTTTCATACACTTTTCTCCTCAAAATGGGGAAATTACCCCTAACGTTTTGTATATCAAATCCCACCGTTTATGATTTTAATTATTCACATACACAAAAAGGGCTGCAATTTACAAAATAATTTAGTACTGCGTTGTTGTAACAAAATTCAGGTGTATTTGTTATCTTTGTCATAAAATCCTTTGAATAATACGCTCCGGATGAAACGATTTTTGACATATTGGTTATTTTTTTTATATCTGTTTTCAGCTGCTCAACAGCAAAATGAAATCGATAGCCTGGAGCAGGCACTCAGTCTTGCTGATATTTCAACAAAAACTGAAATACTGAATCGTTTATCAGAATTATCTCAAAAAATATCGGTTGAAAAAGCCGTTGAGTACGACCTTATGAATCTGGAAATTCAACAACAACTTGGCAACAAAAGGGATGAATCATCGGTTTTAAATAATCTGGGTATTGATTACTATTTGATGGGCGATTACTCAAGGTCACTTGAATACTTTGAACAGTCATTAAAACTAAGGGAAGAATTACTCGATACGGCCAATATTGTAAAAACCCTTAATAATTTGGGCGTAATTTCACAAATAAATGCTGATTATAATCAAGCACTTACCTATTTACAGAAATCGTTATTATTCAAACTCAAACTTGACGATACCCTGTCGATCGCCAAAACTCTGAATAATATTGGGGTGATTTACATGGACCTGAAAAAGCACGATGATGCCGACCGGTTTTTAAGGCAAGCCCAGGATTATTATGGGGCACTCAATGATATTTCAGGCATGGCAGCCTCCTTAAATAACCTTGGGCAAAATTTTGACGCAATTGGCAACCAGGACAGCGCACTTATTTTCTACCAGAAATCAATCGGACTCAAGAAACAGATCAACGATGAAAGGGGCCTTGGAAACACCCTGAACAACGTTGGTATCATATATTTTGACAAAGAATTGTACCGGGAAGCCAAATCCTATTTTGAAGAATCGAGAAAGATCAGGGAAAAAATCGGGGATAGGTTCGGGCTTGCCTCAACTTTAAATAACCTTGCCAATATTTCGGTTTCGGAAAAAAAGTTAGATGAAGCCCTCAGGCTTTTTGATGAAAGCAACCAGATAGCACATCAGGAAAATCTAAAGGGATTTTTAATGCGAAATTATGGCGGGTTATCCAGGTTGTATGAAATAAAAGGGAAACATGAAAAAGCGCTCGAATATTACAAAATGATGAGTGCCTTGAACGACTCGATTTTCTCTGAAGATTTCAACAAACAGTTGGCTGATTTAAGGATTAATTATGAAAACGAAAAACAAAGTAAAGAAAACGAAATCCTGCAGCAGAAAAATCAAATTCAGCAACTTGAGATTTTCTTATATCGCGAACAACAGGTACAGCTGCTGATAGCCATATTCCTGATCTTTGTTTTGAGCGTTGTTATCGTACTTTATCTCAGGTACCGAAACAACCAGAAAACCAATTTCACGCTGAAGCAGATGAACATCGACCTGGAATACAGTGTTAAAAAAAGAACCCGTGAACTGGAAGAAGCCAACTCTACAAAAGACAGGTTTTTTTCAATTATAGCGCACGATTTAAAAAATCCCTTCACCGCATTATTGGGTTTTTCAGAAATATTAAGCAACGACTTCGATCAGCTTAGCTACCCCAAGAAAAAGGAGATAATCCATTTCATTAAGGAATCTACCGAAAATATCTATAAACTCCTTGAAAACCTGCTCGATTGGGCCTCAGCACAATCCAACGAGATTCAGCTTTTCCCGGCTGCCCTCAATATAAATCAGTTGATCCGTGAGGTAATAAGCATCATGTATTACCAGGCTCAGCGGAAATCAATCAGGATAAACTTTTTATCCCAAACAGAAAAATATGCCTTTGCCGACGAAGACACCATAAAAACAGTTATCAGAAATTTAATCTCCAATGCCATCAAGTTTACTCCAAAGGGTGGAATGGTTCAAATTACCAGTAGTCCGTATGAAATAAGCGGAAAAGAAAAAGTTAACATCAGGGTAAAAGATAATGGTATTGGAATAAAGGAGGAGGCCCTCAATAACCTTTTTGATAAATCTCAAAAACACCGTAGTGAAGGAACTGAGAAAGAACCCGGAACAGGGCTCGGCCTGATATTGTGCAAGGAGTTTGTTGAAAAAAACGGGGGCGAAATTATAGTTGAAAGTGAATTTGGATCGTACAGCCAGTTTTCATTTTCACTACCTGCAAACCCTGAACCTAAGCAACCGCAAGCCGTGGAATAAACCTATCCGGCATAGCCATCCGATGTTATCGAATTTGGAATTAACTTTTTATTGTGTAATGGCTGTTTAACTATCCATTCTATCTTTGTCGCCTGTAAAAATCACTACCAAAAGTAAACATGAAGGAAAAACTTGCATCATTCGAAAAGCTGTTAAGCATCATGGACGACCTGCGGGCACAGTGCCCGTGGGATAAAAAACAAACCTTTGATACCCTGAGATATCTAACTATCGAAGAGACCTATGAACTATCAGATGCCATACTGGAAAAGGATATTGATGGCATAAAAAAAGAGTTGGGCGACTTAATGTTACACCTGGTTTTTTATGCAAAACTCGGCTCCGAAACAGGGGATTTTGATATTAAGGATGTTTTGGATGGTATTTCAGCCAAACTGATAAACAGACATCCCCACATCTATGGCGATGTAAAAGTAGCTTCTGCCGAAGATGTTAAAAGCAACTGGGAAAAAATCAAGCTAACGGAGAAAGGCCGGAAATCGGTTCTTGATGGCGTCCCAAATTCACTACCTGCAATGGTTAAGGCATACAGAATGCAGGAAAAAGTCAGAGGTGTGGGTTTCGATTGGGAAAAAACCGAACAGGTTTGGGAAAAGGTAAATGAAGAAATCGCGGAACTTCAGCAGGAGGTTATTGATGGCGATCCGGAAAAAATGGAGAAGGAATTTGGTGACCTGTTGTTCTCTCTTGTCAACTATGCGCGTTTTATAGGTGTTAATCCCGAAGATGCCCTGGAGCGAACCAATAAGAAATTTATTCGCCGTTTTCAATTTATCGAAGAGCAAACCAACCAAAAGGGCAAAAACTTAAAGGAGATGACACTTGAAGAGATGGATGCATTCTGGGATGAAGCCAAAAAAAATGAATAGCATGAAAGGATTTCAGCTTATTCTGTTTCTGATCTTTTTAAGTATTTCATCATATTTGCCGGCACAAACCCTGTCTCGGCCAGGTGATACCAATTATCTGAAGCTTAACAAACCCTATATTTTTTCTTATGCTGCAGATGCCAGGGATGTGGCTGTTGCTCCCTTTAAATGGGACAAAAAACAATGGATCGGATTTGCGATTTTTGCCGGCGCAAGCGCATTAACCTACAGTCTCGACGATCAAATCCGTGATGTGTTCCAGGGAAACCAATCCGATGGCATCAATCAGTTAACAAACTATGTCCTTGATCCGCTTGGAGCCTATTACCTGATTCCGATATTGGGCTCGCTGTATTTGTATGGGCTCGCTGCCCACAACCCGGATGCTGAGACCGCAGCGCTGCTAACCGGTAAGGCAGCTGCAATTACCGGGGCCTACACCTTTCTGTTTAAGAATGTTTTTCAGCGAAGACGCCCCTGGCAGGGCAATTCCCCTGATCCGGGTTTCTGGGGAGGCCCCTTCAACGGGTTCCAATACAATTCGTTTCCCTCGGGACACACTGCATTGGCTTTTTCGGTGGCAACCGTACTTGGCAGTTACTACCACAAGAAAATCTGGGTAGGGATCACATCCTATTCGTTGGCGACCCTTGTGGGGATTTCCAGGATTTACGATGATGAACACTGGGCAAGCGATGTTCTGGCCGGTGCTGTGTTGGGTTTTGCCATAGGTAAACTGGTATATAACAAACACGAACGCACACCTAAAACATCATTCAGCCTTTATAAAGAGGGTGCATTTTCGGGTTTATCGATGAGATGGAATATTAATTAAAATGGATGGTTCATTTTATCCATTCAATTATCTCTTGAATGCAACCTGAATGGTCCTTCTACTCCTTTGTTCAAGAAAAATTTTGCATCCTTTCAGATATTTATCAATCACTTCATCATTAAAATGCCTGATTGTTAATAATTCCAGGTTTTCGTTGTATTTAATATCAAATCCATCACTAAGATTTTTCAACAGGGGCTCAAGCTTTTCACCCGGATGGTTCACACAAATGGTAAAGCTTATTGCGGAATTTTGCATGAGGTTAACTTTGATATTCAATCTGTTAAATTCCCCAAAGAGGTGATACAATTTCTCCTCTGCAATAAATGAAAAATCCTTCGATGCAAAAGAAATCAGCATCTGGTTTTGTTTCAGAATGAAGCAGGGCACCAGGTGATCGGATAAGCTGCTTTCCTGTACGACTGACCCCTTGCCATCAGGATTTGAAAAAGATTTAACCTTCAGCGGGATTTTCTTGTTTTGCAATGGTTTAATGGTCTTCGGGTGAAGTACTTTGGCACCGTAAAACGAAAGTTCGATGGCTTCACGATAGGATATTTTATCGATTTTAACGGTATCATCGAAATAAACCGGATCGGCGTTAAGCAAACCCTCCACATCTTTCCAAACAACAACCTCAGTGGCCCCCAGGCAATGGGCAAAAACTGAGGCGGTAAAATCCGATCCCTCACGCCCCAGCGTTGTTGGCCTGCCGTCCATTGTTCTGGCAATAAAACCCTGCGTAACAATAAACCTGACCCGGCGATCCTGAAAAATACCGGAAACGCGTTGTGAAACCAGATTCAGGGTATCATCCCACTGTACTGATGCATCACGGAACCGGTCATCCGTTTTTATAACATCACGGGCATCGAGAAAGGCTGTGCTAAAACTCTTTTCATGCAGGTAGCTGTTAACGATATGTGTTGATAACAACTCTCCTGACGGGACAATCCGGTCATAAATTTCATCATACCCGGCATCAGGATGAAGCGACATCTTTTCAACTTCTTCAAACAAATCGTTCACATACTGCAAAACAGTATGGTTGGAACAGTTAAACAGATCTTGGATGATGTTGCAATGAAAATCCTTTATTGTCCTGATTTTTTCGCTGATATCCTTCCGCTTGTAAAAGGCAGCAAAAACAACCTCTTCAAAAGCATTGGTTGTTTTACCCATGGCAGAAATTACAACCACAATTTGTTCATGGCCATATCTTTGCATTATAGATGCTACATTCCTAACAGCTTCGGCGCTGTTTACCGAAGCGCCGCCAAATTTAAAAACACGCATATTATTCATTTCTTGTACAAAAGTATACGAAATTTGGATTTGGAATTTATTGTGCCTCATTTTTAATACCCTGATCAATGAGCTATCCAATTAAAATAAGTATTCAAATCAAACGTTTGCATTGAAAATTTTGTCGACATATTTCAATTCCAATATAAAAATACGGTATGATGATTAAACGCCTGTTCATGATAGGCTGTATGGGTATTATGTTTTTTTTGGGCCCCATTGGGATAGTTGCCCAACAAACAAAGATTTATGATAATCCTGTAGCCTCTTTTAATACTGCACTCGACCTGATCGAAAAAAAACAATTCGGTGCAGCCCAGGAGGTCTTTATCAACCTGATGTCGGATATTGGGCCCGGCGCCTCCATCATGAGACTTGAGGCCACTTATTATAATGCACTTTGTGATTACAGGCTGGACCACCCCCAGGCAAAAGAGAAATTTTCCACATTCATCCGTCAATATCCCGATCATTCAAAAACCAACCAGGCCTATTTGTACCTTGGTTTCATCAATTATTCCAACAGGAAGTACAAGGATGCCATTGAGAATTTCGAAAATGTTGATACCTATCGCATCACTTCTGAAGAATTAACCAATTTGCTTTACAAACTGGGGTATTGCTATTTACAAACTGAGGATAATGCAAAGGCAAAGGAGGCATTCTTCCCCATTTTGAATACTGAATCGGATTTCAGGAATGCTGCAAACTACTATTATGCCTACATCTCGTACATCAACAAAGATTATAATGAGGCCTTAAAGTATTTTCAACTTGTAAAGAATGATCCTGAATTTGGGAAGGAGATCCCTTATTATTTACTTCAGATAAATTATATTAACCATGATTATCAATCCATTGTTCGCGAGGGCCCTGCCTTACTGCAAACCAGGATCAGGGACAAAAGCAAGCTGGCAGAGACGGCACGGTTGATTGCTGAGGCCTTTTACAAAGAAGGTAAATATGCTGAATCGCTGCAATATTTTGACCTGTTTAACAAAAATTCAAAACGTGATGCAACACGCGATGAAACCTACCAGATGGCCTACGCTAATTTTGCAGCCGGAAAATACGAAACGGCTATCAAGCTGTTTCAAAAAACGGTAAAAGATAAAGATGCCACTTCTCAGAATGCCTATTATCATCTGGGGGATTGTTACCTTAAAACCGGGCAGAAACAGTTTGCGCAAAATGCTTTCTATTCGGCTTTCCAGATGGATTTTGATCCAAAAATCCAGGAGGATGCACTGTTCAATTATGCAAAGTTATGCCATGAACTGGCCTATGATCCGTTTAACGCCGCCATTGAAGCTTTGAAAGATTATATTTCAAACTATCCCGGATCCGAGAGGATTGACGAGGCCTATTCCTATTTAACCAACCTGTTTCTTTCGACAAAGGATTATCCGTCTGCGATTGCTGCGATCGAAAACATCCGTGTGAAAAACAGTGAATTAAAAGCTGCCTATCAAAAAATAACTTACCTGTATGGCGTCCAATTATTTAATTCCAATAAATTTGATGAGGCACAGGATAGTTTCAGAAAATCACTCGGCTATAATTATAACATCGAATTAACAGCACAGGCCAAATTCTGGATGGGTGAAACACATTTTAGATCACAGGATTTTCATAAGGCCATCGATTATTACGACAATTTTATGACCACACCGGGCGCTTACGACCTGGAAATATATCCCATCGCCAAGTACAACCTGGCCTATACCTATTTCAAATTAAAATATTATGATAACGCCGTAATTGCTTTCGAGCAATTTGTGAACAGGCCGGTATCCGGACTAAATGATTATAAAACCGATGCCGTACTCAGAATGGGGGATTGTTATTTCATTACGAAAAATTATGAGAATGCCATCGACTACTATGAACGTGCAATCATCAGGAAGTCGCCCGACAGTGATTATGCGCTTTTTCAGAAGGGCATCTCGCAAGGTGTTTTAGGTAATGATTTTCAAAAAATCAATACGCTAAAAACCCTTATCTCCAAATATCCTAATTCCCATTACAGGGATGATGCCTATTATAAAATCGGCGAAACATACCTTTTAACCAATGATAATGACAATGCATTGAGCTGGTTCAACAAAATAATATCGGGGTTCCCCAACAGCAGCTATTACCTGAAGTCGTTGCAAAAGGCGGGATTGGCATATTATAACAAAAACAGTTACGATAAGGCGCTTGAAATCCTGAAAAAAGTGGTTAGCGATTACCCGGGGACTACCGAATCGAAAGAGGCCCTTTCTACCATCAGGAATATTTATATGGACAAAAACCAGGTGAACGAATATTTTGCCTATGCCGGCACTGTGCCCTTTGCCAACGTTACCACCTCCGAACAGGATTCGATTACCTATCTTGCAGCCGAAAATATTTATATGAATAATGAGTGTGGCCCGGCGGTGAATGCCTTCGGCGAATACATCAGAAACTTTCCGAATGGCAGTTTCATCTTAAATGCCAATTATTATAAAGCCGAATGTGAATACAATGCAGATTTGCTTGAGTCTGCACTTGAAGGATATGAAGTTGTAATCGCACATCCCAAATCGCGCTTTACAGAAAATGCCCTCTTAAAGGCTGCTGAAATTCATTTGCTTTACGGACAATACACCGAAGCCCTCGAAAATTATCTTGCGCTGGAGCAAAATGCCGATTATCAAAACAATGTTACAACCGCTATATATGGTCAGATGGAGTCCTATTTCGGGCTGGGCCAATATCCCCCATCCATGGCCTCTTCAAAAAGGTTACTCGAAAGAGAGCGACTGGATAACGAGCAAATTCTTGCAGCCCACTATATCACGGCAAAATCAGCCCTTTCGATGGATTCGATAGCTGTGGCAACCGACGAATTTGAGAAAACAATTGAACTTTCCGAAGGGGAAAAAGGTGCCGAAGCCATGTATTTGCTGGCTGCCATACAATATCAGCTAAAAAACAATAACAGGGCCGAAGCGTTGATTTTCGAACTGGCAAATAAATATCCGTCATTCGAATACTGGAAAGCAAAAGGGTTTATCATGCTTGCCGATATTTATGCCGTTAATGGTAACCTGTTCCAGGCAAAGCATACTTTACAAAGTATTATCGACAATTATCCCGGGGATGATTTAAAGGAAATCGCCGCTCAGAAGTTAACAACCATTGTTAGGCAAGAGCAAAAAGAAATGCAACTGCAAAACGATTCACTAAATCCCAATAAATCCAGGTAGATATCTGTCAGGCCTATTAAACAATACAGAAATGAATTTGAAACCAGAGATAAGAAGATTAAACACAAGATATTTGGTCAGGGTTTTATCAAATAAACCTTTCAGTTGGGTATTTCTAATTTCACTTTTTGCTTTCCCAACAATGCTTTTCGGACAATCACGAAACCAGGAGGTGACAATTATCGGACAATACCAACCCACAATCTCAGATGCCTTTAAAATCAACATCGCCCCTTCCATCAAAGACACGATGGTTGAGATGCCGAATTTTACCTATTTCATCCAATCAAACCCCATTGTTACCAGCTACAGTATCGATCCGTTAGAGCCCGTTTTTTTGGATATTGACCCGGATGAGATTTTGCGTCGAAATTATTTACGGGCAGGTTATGGCAATTACGCTACACCCATGGTTGAGTTTTTTACCAACAGTTTGAGATCGGATAAGTTTTCACTTGGATTTCATGCAAAGCACATATCCTCAACCGGGCAAATCGAAGACAATGCCACAAGCAAATACAGTAAAAACGATATATCACTCTATGCGAAACGATATTTGAAAAACAAAGTGCTCTCGGGTAAAATTTACTATAAAAGGGATGTGGTGCACTATTATGGTTTTAATCCTGCAGATATTCCTTCTGTGGAATTTTCGGATGATGATTTGAAACAAAAGTTTTCGTTGATTGGTGCAAATACCGGCATAGAAAGTAATTATAAGCGCAACAAGAAACTCAACTATCAAGCATCATTGAATTTTTACAATCTATCCGACATTTACGAAACGAGTGAAACATTTGTTGGCCTCAAGACAAATATCAACGGAGTTAAAGAATATTTTAATTTCGTGGAAGAACAGGAGCTGGGCGCTGATTTTGAAATTAATTACTACAACAACCAGGATAGCATCAATTCACAGGGAACCCTTATTTCAAACCTTAAACCCTACCTGAAAATACAATTCGATTATTTTAATCTGTACCTTGGGGTTAAAGGAGCGGTTTCGGCAGATTCTTCAACCGAATTTCACATCTACCCGGCCATTAAGGCATCCTACCAGGTCATCCCCGATTATTTAAGATTTTATATTTCGGCATCCGGTGGTCTCGATCGAAATTCCTACAAGTCGGTCACGGATATCAACCCATGGGTGAACCCCACCATCGGACAAAAGAACACCAACACAAAATACGAAATTAAAGGCGGGGTAAACGGCCGGCTCAATATGCTTATTGATTACAATTTCAGTGTATCCTATGCCGACGTTCAGGATATGCTGTTTTTTGTAAATGATTATAGTCCTTTCAGCCCTGAAACTGCTTTACCCACGGGCGTTAAATTTATCGGAATTTATGACGACGCACAGGTTACCACCGTATCTGCCGGGCTCTCGTACGAGCAGGCCAAAAAGCTTAACATCATGTTTTCGGCCGATTACCGTAACTACACATTGAAACAGGAAGCCAAACCCTGGCACAAACCGGCTTTTACCGCTACCCTTGGTGCAAAGTACTTTTTCACTGATAAAATTTCAGCTTCAGGAAATTTATTTTACAACAGCAAGATCTATGCTTTGGTTTCCGATGGTCAAAGTGAACTGGTTGCCGAACGTGATGGATTTATCGACATCAACCTGGGTGCGGAATATCGATTTACAGACAGAATTTCGGTATTTTTAAATCTCAACAACATAACTGCAACCCGATATTACCGATGGTATAACTACCCATCACAGCGCTTCAACATGATGGGAGGAGTTACTTTTTCTTTTTAACAAAATTTGTTGATAAATTCCTTGCTCCGGGTTTGTAAAATCATGAATATTAGCACAATATTTCGTATTTTTGCAAAACTTTACCGAATTAAATTCAAGTGATTGATTATGACAGTTGAAGAAAAAAATTTATCATCATTAGAAAGCTATACTGCCAGTAACATACAGGTACTCGAAGGACTTGAGGCAGTAAGATTAAGACCGGCGATGTACATCGGTGATATCAGCACAAGAGGGTTGCACCACCTGGTTTATGAAGTAATTGATAACTCAATTGATGAAGCGCTCGCAGGTTACTGTGACGAGATCAGGGTTGTTATTCACACGGACAACTCCATAACAGTAAAAGACAACGGCCGTGGTATCCCCACAAATTTACATGAAAAAGAAAACCGGTCAGCCCTGGAAGTGGTAATGACCGTAT
This sequence comes from Bacteroidota bacterium, assembly GCA_013203545.1. Lineage (GTDB taxonomy): Bacteria > Bacteroidota > Bacteroidia > Bacteroidales > 4484-276 > JABMQA01. The sequence continues at coordinate 1,687 of JABMQA010001377.1, read as the reverse complement.
TACATGCAGGGGGGAAATTCGACAAGGGATCTTACAAAGTTTCCGGTGGACTTCATGGTGTTGGTGTTTCCTGTGTCAACGCATTGTCGTCTAAACTTAAGGCCACCATATTTCGTGAAGGAAAAATATTCTTACAGGAATATACCTTCGGCAACCCGGTGAAACCGGTGGAAGTAATCGGAGAAACCAATGAAACCGGAACACACATAACCTTTATACCGGATGATTCCATTTTTACAACATTGGTTTACGAATACAGTATCCTCGCCAGCAGGTTGCGTGAGCTTGCATTCTTGAACAAAGGCATCAAGTTGTCACTTGTGGACGAAAGAAATGTAGATGATGCCGGGAATTATCAATCTGATAATTACTTTTCGGAAGGGGGTTTGAATGATTTTATCGATTACCTGGATGCCACCCGTGAAAAGCTTATGCCACAGCCCATTTACATCGAAGGTGAAAAAAACAATATGCCCATCGAAATTTCGATGCAATACAATACCTCTTTTTCCGAAAACCTGCATTCCTATGTGAACAATATCAACACACATGAAGGGGGAACCCACCTTGCAGGCTTCAGAAGGGGCCTGACGAGAACTTTAAAATCCTATGCAGATAAATCCGGAATGTTGGCCAAATTGAAATTCGACATCAATGGTGATGACTTCCGTGAAGGATTAACTGCAATTATTTCGGTTAAGGTGGCCGAACCACAATTTGAGGGACAAACCAAAACCAAGCTTGGAAACTCTGAAGTGATGGGTGCTGTTGACCAGATGGTAAGTGAGACGCTTTCACATTATCTAGAAGAACACCCAAAAGAGGCCAGGACTATTGTAAATAAGGTTATTCTTGCAGCCACAGCCAGGCATGCAGCCAGAAAAGCCCGAGAGTTGGTACAGCGGAAAAATGTGCTTTCAGGCACAGGACTTCCCGGAAAACTCGCCGATTGCTCCGAACGGGATCCTGCCCTAAGCGAAATCTATCTTGTGGAGGGTGATTCGGCTGGTGGGACTGCTAAACAAGGACGCGACAGAAAATTCCAGGCCATATTACCTCTTCGGGGCAAAATCCTGAATGTGGAAAAAGCCATGCAACATAAAATCTACGAAAGCGAAGAGATCAAAAATATGTTCACAGCCCTTGGCATCAGCATTGGAACCGAGGAAGACAGCAAAGCTTTGAACCTGGTTAAGCTACGATACCACAAAGTAATTATCATGACTGATGCCGATGTGGATGGAAGCCATATTGCAACGCTTATCCTTACCTTCTTTTTCAGGTATATGAAAGAACTCATCGAAAGAGGTTATGTTTATATTGCAACACCACCACTTTACCTTATCCGAAAAGGAAAGGAAGAAAAATATTGCTGGTCGGAAGATGAAAGAATCGACCTGGTTAAAGAATGGTCGGGAAACGGAGAAGGAAAGGGCATTCATATACAACGTTACAAAGGTTTGGGAGAGATGAACGCAGAGCAGCTCTGGTCAACAACCATGAATCCTGAATATCGTATCCTTCGCCAGGTGGTCATTGATAATGGTACTGAAGCCGACCGCATTTTTTCCATGCTGATGGGTGACGAAGTGCCCCCCCGCAGGGAATTTATCGAGCAAAATGCCAAATACGCCAATATTGATGTGTAATTGTGGTTGGACTGTAATTGTTTGATTTACCGTCTTTT
>JABMQA010001376.1 GCA_013203545.1 Bacteroidota bacterium | reverse complement strand
TTCATAGGGAAATGCCCCATAGGTTGCATAAATCTGGTTGATGTCGTTGTCGTGGATTTGCTGGGTTTCGCTTACGTAATTTGCAGATCTGTTGCCAAGTATCGAAACCTGACTGTTGTTAAGTGATTGAATACCCCAGGTATTGTTTTCAATCTTCACATTATTATGGATATCAACACGACTATTGTAAGCCCTGATACCTGCACCTGAATACAACAACTGACCACAATCACTAATCTCATTATTCATTATTTCATGTAAACCTTGTGGACATGTACCGGAGTTATTAATTTCAATACCTGATTCTAATGATGAAATAAATCTCGAATTCCGAATAGAATACTCCGGACATCCATCTAATGTTAATTGATTTTCGTAAGATAAAATGTTATCAATTGTTGTACATTTAAAATCACAGTCATTTATTATTGCATTACCATTATCAATAAAAAGTCTGGCTTCTTTAAATTGTGATTCAGTAACTAATGAATTTGTGGTGCCATCAAAATGTTTTACAAATGCCCAATGGAAGAATGAATTATTTATCTCCAACAATGGCGAGTTTATAACAATATCACCACAAATAAATGTAAAATCATTTAAAACTATTGAATTTGAAGTTTCACCAATATTAATAACCCAGAACTTAATGCTTCCTGGCTCCCAGCCAGTGAAAGAAACATGAGATCCAAATACAATATTAGCACTGGAATTAATATCTATATAACTAAGCATTTCTTCGGCAACGAATTCACAATAATCTCCAATAATAAATGAACTGTTTCCATACACAACTATGTGAACCGCGTTATTTGGGAAATATATCTTTGAGTTGTCAAGAAATTCCAATTCAGATGAGCCGGAAACATTAACATTTTTTGCAACACCAATAAGTCCACGATAAGTGGAATGTGTACTAATATCGGCATGCAACAACGTCGGATAGATGAATTCGGTGGTGGATTTTATATTATCCTGATCAGAACAAACAGGTGTTTCACCTGAAATAGTTACGGTATTGGAAGTCCAGTTCCAGGTCTCATTTAAATCAACGAAACCATCGGAATCAACATCAACAGTTGAAAGTTGGATGTTTGAGTACACTGTTTCACCAAGAGGAGTTTCACCAGTCAACGAAGAAAATAAATGATAATTCACCTCACCATGGTTGTAGGTGATGTTGTCAAGGACTTCATTTTCGATAAATGTAACAGGCGGGATTCCCGGAGCCAGATCATCCGCCCGGCTCGCCCCTTCAGTTGCGGCTCCTGCGGTAATCACAATATTCCCCGCACCTTCCAGTTCCGGGATAAAACCGCCGGAATTGGGCAGCGAGAGGAATACCGTTTTCTTGTGCGCCGCAATGCCGCCAAGCCAGGTAGCCAGTTCGTTGTCGTACACCTTCTGGTTATCGTAGCTGTAAAAATAGCTGCCGTTGGCATCGGTGCCGCCGTGGCTCATGATCCAGACGAAGAGGAAGTCATCGGCGGTGATGGAGGAAGCAAGGTTGGTGAAGATAGTGTTAATGGTTTGCTTGTAGGAATTAGCGTCTGTTACAACTTCGTATTGCCACCCATGATTAATTCCCTTGTAGCGGATGTCTTGTTGATCAAAAGTAAAATCAACACCCGCCCCAAACAAGACATTAACGTTGGCATCGGTGTAGTCTTTATCGAATACCAGCATTTCCCAATTGAGGTAGGAGTCGTTCCAAAACTCATCGAAACCGTATTCAAGCGACCCTCCTTGTCCGCCGTTCCATTGTTCCGTATCCGGTATGGTTGAACCGGGATTCATGTTGCCTGCGATTATCACGGCATACTTTTCCTGGGCTGTAGTTGTGCCCAATGTGGCGAACAATGCCACCATTACTACTGCAAAAACTTTTTTAAGTAACATAATCTTAAAATTTTAATTAAACAATTAAATTAATTTTGCAGGATAAACCGGTTGCGGGGAAGGGCTGTACAGATGTTTTGCTGACTTCAGCAGCCGCTTCCCTTTGGGCCGGTTTTACCTGTTGGGAATGTTGAATTGTAGATTTTAAATTGCAAGTGGGCTAATTCAAAATTTACCATTTAACATTCACCATTTATCTAATAATCTCCACGATTTGTGTAACGGTGTTCCTGCCTGACTGCAGGCGTACGAGATACGGGCCGGTTTTTACCTCCTTTCTGTTTTTGTCCGTACCGTTCCATAGTATCCGTTGCATTCCGTGTGGAATTTTATTTTTTATCAGTGTAATAATATGCTTTCCTGTCATGTCGTAAACCGACAGATCGATATGTTGTTGTTTGTTGTTTTTCCAGAGGGATGCCAATGGTACAAATTCGATGTAAATATTTTTTGTGGTTGGGTTGGGATAGATTCTTAATTCAGTCGGTTGCTGAGTTTCTTCTTTTATGTCGGTGATAATATCGTATGCAACAAAAAACAGATCAGAAAAAACTTCTTTTTCTACTTCCCATGCCTTTCCATATGTACAATAGAGTTTGTTATTATTGAATATTAGTTTTTGAAATCCGAGAGCGTAAGCGGTATCAATGTATTGACCAATCCAATTACCATCCCACTTTTTATAGTGAACCAAACCATACCCCTCCACTGTTTTCTGCCGCTCAACAATATGCACAGCATTATTTTGATCAACTGCAATCTGCTGATATTGCTGAGTTCCATTTACACCTGCAACCAGTTCGGGATCGCCCCAATAATTCCCCTCTTTATTAATGAGTTTGGTCTTATCATCAGGTAAAGGATAAGTTCGATAGACACATTCGGGAAGATCACCGCTCTTTAAGGAAATATCTTTTCCAACCGTAATTGTATCTTCAACTGGCATTTGAGGTTCTTGCCATGTATTTAATAAAAAGTTGTAAAAAAAATATTGAAGACGTTCCCCATAATATCCCCCCCCTATTGAAGATCCAATCCAATGCAATGAATTTTGTTCAGAAACAGCTGCTTCCATTAAAGCATAGATTTTATCATTCCCTGGATAGGGGCAATGGGGCTGTGACCAACTATTGTTTTTAAGATACCTGTAATAATCATCACCTGTATTGCCATAATCCCAAAATACATACACACGATCATTGTAGTCGATAATTACATTATTATAATGAGACCCCGGCATTCCTTCCGAAATAATGATCGGCTCGCTCCACTGGTGGCCATCGTGACCTATCATATAAACTAACTTATCAGGTGTGCCGGTTGCATAATCGTAAGTAACGTACAAATTATTTTTGCTGTCGCAGGCTATGTGTGGCTGCGACATCCAAAGGTCGGTGTTTTGCAGTAGATCCAACGGTTCTGACCAGGTTTCGACATCATCTTCTGAATAATTGTACATGATCTTCCTGTGCCAGTCTTCGATGCGGTAACTCCAAACTACATGTATTACACCACTATGGTCAATCACCATATCGGGGTTCATGCTGTAACCGCCAAGGTTGGTGATATTCATCGGCTCGGTCCATTCCTGGGCAGGGAGGGAAAGGGAAAGGGTGAATAGGAGAAAAAGGAATATTGTCCAAAGGACTCCTTTCGGAGAATATCGAAGGAGGGAATGAGAGAATGACAGAATGTGGGTAAGAATATGGCCTGGGGCAGTTGTAAAGAGTTTCATTATTTTATTGGTTTAATTTTCGTTAGGAAATAATGACTTGCAATTATATAAAATATTTTTCGGAAATCCAAGAGATATTTCACATTTATTTTCTTTATGGGGGGGGGGGGGGGGG
>JABMQA010001375.1 GCA_013203545.1 Bacteroidota bacterium | reverse complement strand
AATCCTGATACCAATATTTCCCCTTCCATGGTTAAAACCTCATAGGGGACAGGTGCCGATATGCAATGGAATTGTACACGAAAATTACCATCTCCAGGATTTGGAAAGATCGTGACACCAAAACTGTCGGGCATAGAATTCTCCAATTTAAATGTTTTAGCAGCAGACAACCCGTTGAATCTAAAATTTCCTTTTTGCGGGTAATTATCATCAAATACAGCCTCAAGGTTCAGTGTCTGATTGTCCTGATGCCTATAGAGCCTGAAATCCATTTTTTCATCCCCAATAAAGCCGGGTAAATTGTCGGTAGCCTGATACTTACCAAAGGCCGTGATTGAAATGGAACCCAACAAATTATCAATGAAATTCCCATCCAAAACAACGAGTCCTGCGCAATACCCTTGCAGTGTAAATACCCCTAAAATATCACCTTTATTAAACGAGATATTATTTACTGAAAATGCCGATTTATACAGGGCTATGGTATGAGAAGAGGATGTATTTTCGATTTCATTCCATGGCGAATCCTGTAGGGGCGTTACGGTATTATAATCATATTTAAAATCATTTTCGCAGGTGTGAAACTTAATATCCACATCATAATTAACCAGTGCATAATATGACCGGCCGGGCAAAAGGTAATCAAGTGAAAAGACGCCCGGGCCAGGCCAATAAACGCCGGATCCGGCAATTTCCTTTATGATGGTGAGTGTATCGGCAATTTCACCGAACATAAGCATACACGCTTCTGGGCAGGCGCTTAAAACCGGTAGAACATTCCATCCGGCTTTGAGCTCTGATATTTTGTCCAGTTCATCTGTTCCGGATATCTCAAGGGTTACCGGCGCTGTCATTTTTACTACAAGGCCTTCATAGGGATTCCAATTTGTAATGGTATTTATTCCTTGAGATGGCCAGTAAATACCCGAATTATTGCTTGCAAAATACAGATGATCTGCAACTGTTTCAAAAATGGTTTCAATATCATTGGAGAAGGGTTGGATGTATGTGGAAATACCACTCCAGCCTTCTGGTATGTATATGGCCTGGGAAATAATCGGGGGTAAAACATGGATTAAATCTTCCTTTACAAGTGTATCGGTATCGAAACCGTTTCCCACTATTAGCCTGATATCGTAAAAGCCCTGGATTTTGTAAGTATACACCGGGTTTTGCAAAGTTGAATACTTTATCTCACCAAAATCCCATTGCCAACTGGTTGGGTTTCCGGTTGATTGATCATAAAAATAGACCTTTTCATTGGCGTGAACCTCAAGTGGCCCGGCGGAAAAACCGGCAACAAGTGAATCGCGGACATGTATGAAGTTTTCTTTGATCATGGTATTGCTACTATCACCTTTGTAAATGGTGAGTGTAACTGTAAAATCACCGGTTGCAGAATAGGTGTGTGAGGGATTTATTGCCGATGCAGTGCCACCATCACCAAAATTCCAGTTCCAGGTTACCGGATTACCGGTTGAAAGATTTTCAAAATGGGCTGTTTGCCCCACAACAAGGTAACTGGTATCAACACCAAAGTTGGCAATTAAGGGCTCCATAATCGTGATGTAGTTGGTCTTAAATTCAGAGTCGTCCTGATATTCATTCAATACAACCAGTCCGACGGTGTACGTACCTTCATATGAATAACTGTGTTGAGGGTGTTGCAAATGGCTTACATATTGATCGCCAAACGACCACCACCACGACGTTGGATTTCCGGTGGTAAGATCAGTAAAGTTGATTGGTTGGCCGGTCCAGGCAAAGGTGGTATCAGCTATAAAATCGGCGACCAGAGGTTCAAGAACCTTGATGTATGCGTTTCTAACGGAAGTGTCAGTGGAATAGGCGTTGGAGGCTATCAGTGAAACTGTGAAATTACCGGGATCAGGATAAAGATGGGCCGGATGCTGCAAATTACTGACCGTGCTATTACCAAAATCCCAGTACCAGTTTTCAGGGGATCCCACAGATTGATCTGTAAAGTGAACGGTATTGCCTGCAATGATTACCGTATCATCTGCCGAAAAAGCGGCCTGAACAGGTGGTAAAACTGAAATGTATTCCTGCCTGGTAATCGAATCGGTAAAATAGTTGTTTGATACCGTAAGTTTGATGGAGTATATGCCGGGATTTTGATATTGTACTTCCGGATTCTGAATGGTGCTTGTAATTCCATCGCCAAATTCCCAAAACCAGCTATCCGGTATTCCGGAGCTTATGTCAGAAAAACGGATTGTATCACCTGCCAGTGATAATGTAGTATCAGCAAAGAAGCCGGCAACAAGCGTTTCGATTATAACGATGTAATTTTCTTTTAAAACCGAATCGGATGCTACCTCGTTACCCACAGTCAACTGTACTGAATAAAGTCCTGTTTCATCAAAACCATGTACCGGATTTTGGGCGGAACTGGTCACACCGTTGCCGAAATCCCACAGCCAGGTTATGGGCTCACCCTGTGAAAGATCAAAAAAGTGAATATCCTCGTCAGGCAGGGCCACGACTGTATCCGATGAAAAATCTGCTATTACAGGAGGGAAAACATGGATATAGTCAGTTTTTATTTCGGTATCGCTCTGGGTGTTTTTATGAATGGTTAATGATACGGTATAATATCCGGGATCTGAATAGAGGTGGCTCGGAAATTTTGAAGTGGAAAAGGAATTGTCCCCAAAGTCCCAATTCCATGATGTGGGCGATCCCAGCGAAAGGTCGATATAATGAACATACTTTCCGGCAAGAATGGTGGTATCGTGACCCATAAACTCAGCAATCAGGGGTTGCAGTACGTTGATGAAATTTGTTTTTACGATCGAATCGGTAAATGTTCCTGACATAACCTTTAATGAAACGGAATACACACCGGGACTGGAATAAATGTGAGCCGGGTTTTGAGTGGCCCCTGTTGAACCATCACCAAAATTCCAATGCCACGATTCAATCTGAAAGCCTCCGTTAAACGAAATATCCGAAAATTGTACCTCCAGCGGGGCATCTCCGGTGGTAACATCCGCAGTAAAATCAATGCTTAACGCAGCGAAATAGTCGATCATAAAAGCGCCATCCCACAAAATATCGGGTGCGTTAACAACCAAATCACCCCCCTGGTGCAATACTTCGGTGACGGAATCAAAATCCCCGGAACTATCATGCCAATATATTTTATAGACACCCTGATCGAAATTATCAACCTGGAATGTGCCACCTGTTGTTGAGGGTGGAATCCCATTGTTCATCACATATTCCCAGTTGTACTTTTTATTTTGCATCCAACCTACTACATGGTTGTTATTACGCAGGGTAAATGTCCGCAATACCGGGGCGTAATTAAAAAATTCATAATGGCTCAACTCCAATAGTCCGCTGCCCGAATTCTCCACGAAAATCTGGTGTTCACCTACAGGAACATTGATGGTATAATTGGAATTTGTAGAGGCCGACTGGTTTATAATGGTGGTTCCATCCAACTTGATTTTTATTTTGGAAAAAGAGGCAACACCTCCCGTATGGACCGTAAATTCCCCGGGTTTGGTATAGTTTACATGAAATGTCGGGGGATTACGCGATCCACCAAAAAAGGATCCATAAAGTACCTGCCCGAGGTTTAACTCGTTGGGAATAACCGATCCGTTGGGTTCAACCAAAAAAGTATTTTCAGGTGCCTTTTGAAGGGCCTGATAGAAATCAGGAGCAACCTCAAGGGATTCATTGATATCAGCTTTCGCAAGTAAAATTTCAGGCTCGAGATCTCCAACGGTAAACCCAACCTGGTTAAAAAAATTGGAAATGGGGGCAAAGTGTGCAAACAATCCATTTGCATAAATATAATTGTTCCACCACCACGACAAGGCAGTACTCACCGACCCTGACAATGCCGTTGCCCACAAAGAATTGTGGAAAGAAATACCGGAAGGATCCTTTTGGATTAATTCATTGGGATCATGGCCAAGGGAAAATTCACCAATAAGAGTTGGTTTTTGATATGTTTCGAGGTACCACTGCGAAAAATTGTAGAGCTTTAATTCAAGATCAGGAATAAAATCATAGATGTGTTGCTGTGTAAAGCCAACGTTGATATCATTCCAATATACCGGATCATGTTCGGGTATTGCAAAACCACATGAGACAGGCCTTTTGTAGATATCAGTTTCACGGGTATAGGAAGTCATCTGGTTTATCCAGGCCAGTGTCTGGCTGCCGAAATCCGAATATAGACCCGTATTGTCCACCTCCGAAAGGATTTCCCATGATTGAACATAGGGAGTCCATCCCCACCGGGCAATCATGTACCTGATTTTTCGCATATACAGGGCTTTGGCATCGTCATTTACCAGAAAATTCTGTGGCTCATGGCAGGGGCCACCATTTTGGTTGTTGTAAGGATTCTGAAGCCAGCCCGGTGAGTTTTCGGGGCGGAGTTCATCATGCACCATGAAATTAAACTGGCAATAAATCCCATTTTCAATTAGTTTTTCAAAAACCCAATCCAGCGCCCACGCCCTGTTCTGGCGGCCGGTATAGTTTCCGGCTCCGGTCTCGGCCCATTCCAGCCCGAAGCTCCAGGGTGCAAGGGTGATTTTTGCGAAGTTTCCGCCATTGCCGGATAGCGATTCTATCCAGTCATTGTAAACTGTAAAACCATTGGCCCACTCCACCCACGCAAGATTGATGCCCAGACCGAGAAAAACCTGTCCATTATCAAATTTGAATTTTGTACCGGCAACCTGTCTGATGAATCCGGGATTGTCAGCGTCCAGGCAGGTAAACTGTTGGACAGGGTATTCGGTGTATCCGTAAATGTCGGTACAGGATAGCAGGTAACTCCAGATTCCCGTTTCGCTGGGTGCAAACCTGACACGCCAGTCCGGGTTACCTGACAGAACCAAAACATCGGGTTGGGTCATAATATAGTCCTGGAAGTAGAAACCATCAACGGTGTATTCAGCTCCGGAAGGGGCAATAAATTTACATTTGAGGTTTATCTGGTTAAAGTCGTAAGGGTTAAAATAATCGGCAGTCAGGGTTATGAGCAGTTCAAATTTCTCATACTTCATAACTGTATCGCTATTTTCCTCAACACTTATAAATACCGGGCTGGCCCATGATTTAACAAATATCACGAGTAAGAAAACCAATAAGACCAATTTTTTTTGGTATTGTAACATTTTCCACATTTTCAATCAGGCAACAATTTAACTAACGATGATCTGATGCTTTTCATTTAATCCAACAAAAAGATTTAATTTACCCTCCGTAAAAATAAAATAAATTTCTACCTTTCCGCGATTTTTTAATTAACATACCTAACATGAACAAACGTACATTAAAATGGTTTGGCCTCCTTGCAATTTCTACATTGATTATTGTATCAGGATGCAATACAAAAACACGCCCGGGTATTGATCCCCCGCAGGCTAAAAAGGTTACAAAGGAATTTAATGAGCATGGCAATGTGCGGGTTGATAACTATTATTGGCTCAACGACCGGGAAGATCCGGAGGTGATCAGTTATCTTGAAGCTGAAAACGTTTACACTGAAACGATCATGGAACACACCATTGAGCTTCAGGAAAAGCTCTATGATGAAATCGTTGGAAGAATAAAGCAAACCGACGAATCAGTTCCATACAAACTTAGAGGCTACTACTACTACACACGGTATGAAGAGGGTCAGGAATACCCGATCTATTGCCGTAAGATGGGAAGCATGGAGGCATCTGAAGAAATTATGCTGAATGTTAACGAAATGGCTGAAGGGTTTGATTTTTATCAGGTTACGGGAATAAATGTGAGCCCTGACAATAGGATACTGGCATTTGGCGAAGACACCGTCAGCCGGAGGAAATATACCATCAGATACAAGAACCTGGAAACGGGGGAGATCCTGAAACATAACATTCCCAATACCACCGGACAGGGAGCATGGGCCAACGACAACAGGACCTATTTCTACTCCATCAAGGATGAATCGCTACGCCCCTTTAAGATAATGAAGCACAAAACCGATCAGGACTATTCAGCCGATTCTGAGGTATTTCACGAAACCGACGACACCTTTACTACGTTTGTTTATAATTCCAAATCAAGGGATTATGTTTTTGTATTTTCAAAAAGTACACTTTCCACCGAATGCCGTTACCTGGATGCCAATAAGCCGGAAGGGAAATTTAAAATTATCCAGCCGCGCGAACGGGATCTGGAGTACAGCGTTGAACATTTCAAGGATCATTTTTTCGTCCGCACAAACCTGAATGCGAAAAATTTTAGGTTGATGAAAACCCCCATCAACAAAACAGAAAAAAAATACTGGTCAGAGGTTATTCCACACCGTGATAATGTATTGCTCGAAAGTTTTGAAATTTTTAAGAACTACCTGGTTATGGAAGAGCGGACAACCGGTTTGATACAATTGCGTGTGATCAATTGGAAGGATAACAAGGACCACTACCTCGACTTTGGTGAACCAGCCTACCTTGCCTACCTTGCTTACAACCCCGAATTCGATACCGATTGGCTCAGATATGGTTATACATCGCTGACCACACCCAATTCAACTTTTGATTACAACATGGAATCGCTTGAAAGAAAACTCATGAAGCAAACGGAAGTCCTTGGTGATTTTAATAAGGACAATTATCAGTCGGAACGGTTTTTTGTCACCGCCCGCAATGGTGCTAAGGTGCCGGTATCGATGGTTTACAAAAAAGGCATGAAAAAGGATGGTAAAAACCCTTTACTGCTTTATGCCTACGGATCGTATGGTTACAGCATGGATGCCTACTTCAGTTCACCAAGGTTGAGCCTGCTCGACCGCGGATTTATCTTTGCGCTTGCACATGTAAGGGGTGGACAGGAAATGGGCAGACAATGGTATGAAGATGGGAAACTCCTGAAGAAGAAAAACACCTTCACCGATTTTATCGATTGTGCTGAATACCTTGTGAAAGAACAATACACATCACCGGATAAAATGTTTGCCCAGGGTGGCAGTGCCGGTGGATTACTGGTTGGCGCCGTTTACAATATGCGACCCGAATTGTTCGAGGGTGTAATTGCCCAGGTGCCATTTGTTGATGTGGTAACCACCATGCTTGACGAATCCATCCCATTAACTACAGCGGAGTACGACGAATGGGGCAATCCCAATGAAAAGGAATATTATGATTACATGCTTTCCTATTCACCATACGATCAGGTAAAGGCAAAGGATTATACCAATATGCTCGTAACAACTGGTTTGCACGATTCACAGGTACAGTACTGGGAACCTGCAAAATGGGTTGCCAAACTCAGGGAATTAAAAACCGATGATAACCTGCTGTTGTTGCATATCAATATGGATACCGGGCACGGTGGCGCAAGCGGCAGGTTCCAAAGGTATAAGGAAACTGCCCTGGAATATGCTTTTATGTTTGATTTGCTGGGTATAGAGGAATAGAACTGATTAATTGGAATATAAAGAGAAACGTCCCTTTTTGGGGGACGTCGGACCGAAGATGCTATCTTTGGTGATGTTTTAGTAATGCAAAGATAAAACATTTTGTTGCATTTCCACCAAAACGGTTTAATAGTTCCATTTCATTGGTTGCAAAAGGCTCGCTGATTATTGGACATAAAAAGCTTGTTGATAGTCAATTCCCTTATCAGATCAAAAAGCAAGATGGATTTATTTTAGATAAACCGAAGGAGTGGATTTAATTCCCGGTTCTATAAATTTACAGAGATGCCCTATAAGTGAATATAGTTTAAATCATCAAATATGAAATTTTTATTAACCTTT
>JABMQA010001374.1 GCA_013203545.1 Bacteroidota bacterium | reverse complement strand
TGGGGGTGGCTTGAAGACATACCGGCCAATCCCAACCTTGAAATTATTACCGGAGATGTGCGCGATCCCCATTTTTGCAAAGAGATTGTAAAAGGAGTGGATATCATTTTTCATCTGGCGGCTTTGATCGCTATTCCCTATTCCTATGTTGCCCCGGATAGTTATGTGGATACCAATGTAAAAGGAACCCTCAATATCTGCCAGGCAGCAAAAGAAAACGGAAATATCCGTGTTATTCATACCTCTACCTCAGAGGTGTACGGAACAGCACAATATGTGCCCATTGATGAGAAACACCCAAAGCAACCTCAATCACCTTACAGTGCAAGTAAGATTGGTGCGGATATGATGGCAATGAGTTTTTTTAATGCCTTTGAACTGCCGGTTACCATTGCCCGGCCATTTAATACCTATGGGCCACGACAATCTGCCAGGGCAATTATTCCAACAATCATTACACAGATTGCCAATGGCATGAAAGAAATCAAACTGGGTGACCTTACCCCGACCCGCGATTTTAACTTTGTAAAAGATACAGCACGTGGCTTTTTGGCAATTGCCGAATGTGATGATACCATTGGAAAAGAAATAAACATTGCCTCCAACTTTGAAATATCCATGGGCGATACACTGAACCTGATTAAAAAGATCATGAAGAGCGATGTTCAGTTTATTACGGATGAGTTGCGACTAAGGCCGAAAGATTCTGAAGTATTTCGCTTGTGGGGTGACAACGGTCTGATAAAATCCCTCACAGGCTGGCAGCCGGAATATGATATAGACAGCGGACTACAGGAGACCATTCAGTGGTTTTTAAAAGTGGAGAATTTGAAGAAGTACAAAGCGGGAGTATATAATCTTTAGTTTCTTTGGATTAAAAATGAAACAGGGTATTTTGAACTGCACTTTTATATTCTGCAATAGCGATTAAAATGATCAAAAAAATCCGCCATCTTATAAAGCAAGGCGAAGGGGTATCTGTTGAATTTAAGCATTCAAAGGATAACCTACCATCAAATTTGTTTGAAACAGTATGTGCATTCCTTAATCGGGCCGGTGGCAATATTTTATTGGGTGTTAAGGATGATAAAACTATCGAAGGAATAAATCCTGATAAAGCTGAAGCGCTTTGCAAAGATTTTGCAAACCTGAGCAACAATCCTCAAAAATTATTTCCGAACTTCCTTCTGGACGCACACATTGTAGAGTATGACGGTAAAAAACTCATTCACATCCTGGTGCCCATTTCCTCGCAAGTACATAAGTGCAACAACAAAATTTTCGACCGTAGTACCGATGGAGATTTTGAACTGAATACCAGTGAACAAATTAAAAATCTTTATTTGCGCAAGAGTTCATTGTATTCAGAAAATTTAATTTACCCATATTTGCAGGTTTCTGATTTCGCAGTTGGTATTGTTGAAAGGGTAAGGAAAATGATCCGCATTCAACGGCCGGAACACCCGTGGAATGAACTGAATGATGATGAGTTTTACAAAACAGCCGGACTATGGAGAAAGGATTTTGCAAGCGGTCAGGAAGGGTTTACCATGGCGGCATTATTGCTTTTCGGGAAACCCGAAACCATAGGAAGTGCCTTACCACACTATAAAATAGATGCTCTTTTGCGGGTTCGTGATACTGAACGCTACGATGACCGTGAAAATATCCGTTGCAATTTGGTTGAGGCTTACGACAAATTAATGCAGTTTATTACTAAACACTTACCCGATAAGTTTTTCCTTGAAGGTACGCAGCGGATATCACTGAGAGATACGATTTTTAGAGAAATAGTTGCAAACTTATTGATACATCGGGAATACACAAATGCTTTTCCCAGTACCTTTATCATTTATCCTGACAAGTTGGAAGTGAAAAATGCGAATAAGCCTCACCACTACGGACAACTGTTTCCATTAGAGTTCGAGCCATTTCCGAAAAACCCGCATATTGCCCAAATTTTTACGCAAATAGGCCGATCAGAGGAATTAGGAACGGGTATCAGAAATGTATATAAATATTCACTTAAGTACTGTGGAAATGAGGGAATTGAATTTCTTGAGCAGGATATTTTTACCACAAGAGTGCCAATCACAACACAATCACTTGAATCAGGGAAAATAAATGGTGAATTATATGGTGAATTAAATGGTGAATTAAATGGTGAATTAAATGAAGGGCAGTTAAAGGTATTACGTGCCATACGTTTCGAAAAGGGAATTAATGCCACCAAAATATCTTTTAGGACTGAAATACCATTTAGTACAGTTGATAAACATTTAAGGATTCTTATTGAGAAACAAATAATCGAGCGCAGGGGAAGCAAAAAAACCGGTGGGTATTATATAATTTAAGCTGACAGATTATCCTGGCCTTCTGTAACAAAACCATTGGAAAAGAAATAAACATTGCCTCCAACTATGAAATATCAATGGCTGATACCTTGAATCTCATCAAAGAGATTATGAAAAGTGATGTTAGCTTTGTTACGGATGAACAACGCCTGCGACCAAAGGATTCTGAGGTTTTCCGTTTATGGGGTGATAACAGTTTAATAGAATCCTTAACCGGATGGAAACCAGACTACAATATTGAGCAGGGTATGGC
>JABMQA010001373.1 GCA_013203545.1 Bacteroidota bacterium | reverse complement strand
TATCAGATACATAATGAGATACTTAGAAAATACCTTTAATAATGAATCATATTTATATTCCATATATAGCTTAGTATCAGTACGTAAATCGTGTGTGTTAAGTGCATACCCCAGTTAATTTAATATTATACCAACTGCTTAAGAAGTTGGATTTCGAAGCCTTTCCCGTAGTAATCAGTACACGCGAAAACGGAATGCTCTCACCCGTTTATCCATCCCTTAACAAACTAAATCATGTAATAGTTTATGTTAAGAACAATGGAAATGATTATTTGCTTGACGCCACAGAAGATTACATGCCTTATTCACTTTTGCCAAAAAAATGCCTCAATTGGAGTGGCCATATTATCAGCTGACATAACTCGGATTGGATCAATATTACAACTGATAAAAAGGACAAACAGCTATCATATTACAATCTTAATCTTAACGAAGACCTTACCATTACTGGTCAGATCAGCTATCTGAAGAATGAATATGCTGCCTATGACTTCAGAAAAAAATATTATTCATTCAATAGTGAACAAGCATTCTTGGAGGATTTTTTAAAAGACAAACCCGGTTTGGAAATCATCCATTCGACCTTAAAAAACATTGATACTTTAACACTGCCTGTCAAGGAGATTTATGATGTCAAGATTAGGGAACATATTGAAAAATTAGGTGACGAGTTATTGATTTACCCGTTTCTGTATGAGCGTATCGAGGAAAATCCTTTTAAACTTGATCATCGGGAATATCCAATAGATTTTGGATACGCAACTGAAAAAAACGTAATTATAAATATTACTTTGCCCGACAATTATGAAATTGTGGAAATACCGGAAGCAACGAAAGTGAATTTGCCCGACGATTCCGGATATTTTCTATTTCAGTGTAATGCCTTGGGAAATCTCATAAATTTAAATTATAAATACTATATCAATAAGGAACTGTTTGTGCCGGAGGAGTATCCTTACATTAAGGAATTCATGAATCAAATCATTAAATTGCATGCTAAGCCCATCGTCGTTAAAGCTCTTTAAAATGAGACAACTATATGTTTTTGTTCTGTTGGTAATCTTTTTAATACCAGCTCATGGTTTTTCAAAAGAAAAAAAAATATAGTGTTAAGGAGATCCCGGCAGAATTACTTGAAAACGCAAGGTCTGTGGTCAGGCATTATTCCACCGAACTTAAAATTTATTCGAGAAGCAGTGCCGTTAAAAGTGTCTTCCTGGCAATAACCGTTATAAATAAAAATGGATTGGACGATTCGGAACTCGTCCTGTTCTATGATAAGTTTTCACGTATCAAAAAAATCAATGCCAGGATATACAACGCAGATGGTGAAAAGGTAAAATCAGTCGATCAGGATGAAATTATGGATTTCAGCGCAGCTGCCTCCTATTCCATTTATGAGGATACCCGGGTAAGAATTGTTGATCCCGAGTACAGAAACTATCCGTTCACTGTTGAGTATACTTACGAAATATCGTATTCAGGTATTTTAGATTATGAAGATTGGATGCCCATTAAGGATTACAACATATCAAACGAGTTTTCAAAGCTGAGTATAATAACACCAAACGACCTGGATATCCAATATTTAACTGAAAATACGGATGTTGAAGTTCATTTGGAAGATGATGGCAAACAAGCCACCTATACATGGATATTTATAGATGTTCCTGCATTTTCAGAAGAGGAATTCTCGTCACCATTGGAGGATATTTTTCCCAAAGTTTACCTTGCACCGGTTGATTTTGAGATCGATGGTTATGTTGGTGATTTCAGTTCATGGAAAAATTTCGGTTTGTGGATAAAAATGCTTAATGAAAAAAACAGCTATTTCAGTGAAGAATCCAGGCAAGATATTTTGAGGGTATCAGAGCTTGAAACAAATGAATTAGATAAAATTAAGGCCCTCTATGAATATCTGCAGAATAAAACCCGCTATGCTAATATATCCATAGGTATTGGAAGCTGGCAACCATCTTCTCCTGAAAAGGTTCACCAACTCTCTTACGGCGATTGCAAAGCTCTAACGCATTACATGCACTCTATTTTAGATGTTGTTAACGTACAATCCTATTATACGCTGATAAGGGCAGGAGAATTTGCGCCGAACATACTTATTAATTTCCCGTCGAATCAGTTCAACCATGCCATATTATGTATTCCAATGGATCAGGACACTGTCTGGTTGGAGTGCACAAATCAACATAATCCGTTTGGTTATCTCAGCACATTTATTGATGGTAGGAATGCATTGCTAATAAATGATGACGGAGGTGTTGTTACACAAACAGGTACATGCACAATGGCTGAAAACAAGAAGCAATGCAACAGTGTTATACAAATTTTTGAAAACCTAACTGCAAATCTGGATATCAATACTACTTACGGCGGATTGTTTTACGATGAAATGTATCCTTTATTGCACCTTAATGCTGAAGAAACCGAAAAGCTTATCCGAAGCAAGTTGAACCTTGCAAACTACGAATTGAAGAATTTTTCTGTTTATGAAAGTATTCAATCGGTGCCGGTAATTGTTGAGGAGCTTAAAGTAAATCAAAATCATGTTTGTACTGAGCTAAAGAACAGATATATCCTGCCATTGAATGTATTAAAGGAAAGGGTCTCGGTTCCTGTTAATACACACCAAAGGAAATCGGAAATCTATATTCGAAGACCATTCCAAAAAGTTGATACCGTCACGTTTTTGATCCATGAAGGTTTTTCCATCGACTTTATTCCTGAAGATTTTACTTTGCAATCTCCTTATGGTAATTTTGAAACTTCTGTTGAGGTTAATGGTCAGGAAATTACTTATATTCAATCATTTTCGTTAAAAAATGGAGAATATTCCAAAGGAGAATATGAACAATTTGTGAATTTTTTTGAGGAAATACATAACAACGATGATCCAAAATGCATCTTGAGAAAAAAGAATTAAATCAATTTGAAAAGCCTTAGGCTGACGCGAAAAGTAACATATCTGAGTTCTTGTTTTTTTGTCCATTAGTAAAAAAACAATAAGAACCCCCATCATTCCATCGAAACCTCCCTCAACATCCTCCTTGTACGCATTGAAAATATTGGCCCTGGATACAAAACCCACGTATTTTCCATCGTCCACCACAGGCAGGTTGTAGTAGCCGGTTGTCCTGAATTTTTCCATCACCTTTTCCATGGC
>JABMQA010001372.1 GCA_013203545.1 Bacteroidota bacterium | reverse complement strand
CCTCTTCAGCAACTACCTCTTCACCCGTCTCAGCCAGAGGACTGTCGTCAGCAACATCATCAAGAATCCGTTCTGCTTTCAGAACATCGAGAAGTTTTTGATCGGCGGTCTGGAAATAATTGTAGATTTCCGGATATTTATATGTTTCCCAGAATTCGAGCTGTGCAGTTCCCTGCAGCAGTTTACGAACACGAGCGGGATCTTTGATACCGGGTAACTCAACCAGGATCCGTCCTGCTGTCTGAAGCTTCTGGATGTTGGGTTGTGCTACGCCAAAACGGTCGATACGGGTTCTTAATATATTAAATGTCCTGTCGATCGCGGCATTGGTTTCTTCGCTAATGATACTCAGAACATCTTCGTTGGTGGAGTTATAGTTGAGACGGTCTTTGAATTCTACGATAAAGATGGAAGCCATCTGCGCGTTTGGATCAATTTCCTGAAATGAGCGGCCAAACAAGGTTACAAAATCCTCCTGGCTATCCTTTTGTTTTTCACGGGCCAGATCAAGGGCTGCTTTAAAAGTCGGGTTCTGACTGTTGCCGGATAAACCCCTGATGATATCCACAACTGAAACTTCCAACGTCACGTTCATCCCGCCTTTCAGGTCAAGTCCCAGATTCAGTTCGCGTTCCTTCACTTCCTTGTAAGTGTATTTTCTTACCAGAACATTGTAAACAATCTTGGGTGAAATCGAATCAAGGTAATAGGTTTGCCTTGCCCTCGCAATCGAATCATACAGATACTGTTCCTTTGCCTGGTCACCATTCGAAAGTACAGAAGCCAGTCTTTCCGTTTCTGCATTGTGAGCATATTCATATGCCCGCTTTTCGACCCTTGTTGTAACGAAGGTAAACGATAAATGATACAGACAAACTAAAGCAAACAGGATGGCTATAACCTTGATAAATCCTTTGTTTTGCATGTGTTAAGATTTTTGAATAATAATAACTTAGTACTACTTAATTTTTTGAGGGTGCAAATATAGAACAACATCTGCAATTAACAAGCTTTGATAAATAACAAAATCAATTTTAGGTATGGTTATTGAGTATTTGGCTGAATAATCCGGCCTGTTTTCTATGCCACGTTTTCTGTGTACCGTTTGATCGATCCCAATTCTTCACTTTTTTCAAGAATTCCTTCTTCAATATCATAATCATCCTGAAGGCCTAACCAGAATTTTGCAGAATTACCAAAGTAATTGCACAATCTTAACGCAGTGTCTGCTGTAATTCTTCTTTTTCCTTTAAGGATTTCACTGATTCGGGTTTGCGGTATTTTTAAATCCTTAGCCAGCCTGTACGCAGAAATTTTAAGCGGATTTAGAAATTCTTCAAGTAATATTTCACCCGGATGTATGTTATCTAACTTGTCCATTTTTTAAAGCTTTAGTGATAATCAATAATTTTAACTTCATAAGCATGTCCATCAATCCATTTGAACATAACTCTCCACTGTTCGTTGATCCTGATACTAAAGTATTCTTTAAAATTTCCTTTGAGTTTTTCAAGCTTATTTGATGGTGGGATCCTCAAATCATTCAGATCAATAGAATTATTGACCATTCGTAATTTCCTTCTTGCGATATTTTGAATGGTAGAAGGAAACTTTGTTGACCGTATTCCAAGCCAGATTTTTTCAGTTTCTTTTGATCCGAATGTCTGAATCATACCCCTGTGTTACGTTACTAACGCCAAAGGTAATTAAAAATGTTAATTGTGTTAAAAATATTCCAGAAAAAACCCATTTCATTAGTTCATCTTCATAAACTCAAACTGCGGATAGCCGGTTTCGCCATCATCATTGTAATAACTCATGAAATGCAGTTTAATAATACTTCCCTTCAGGCTTTTGATAATGAACACCATTTCGCTGTCAACTGAATAGTAGCCCTCCTCCAGGTTGTAATATTTCCATTCATGACCGATGATATCAAGATTATCTGAGAAGTCTATGGCAGTTACATCTTGGTAAACAATATCCTCAAAGGATTTTTCACCGGAATACTGCGCTGCCTTTACGCCGTTTCTGTTTACTAGAACACCTCTCACCAGGTAGGGGTAGGGTTCGGTTCCGGAATAGAGCAGGGTTGTGTATTGTCCGAAAAAGAGATCGAATTCATTTTT
>JABMQA010001371.1 GCA_013203545.1 Bacteroidota bacterium | reverse complement strand
GCAATTCATGAATTGCCCCTACTGTTTATTACCTGGTAGTCTAAAGGCTACTTGTTCATGTATTTGCAGAGGAAGTTTGCAATTTTATCTCCTGCACGATCATAACAGCTCTGAATTCGACTACCGGTATCAAAGTCATATCCCATCATGTTCACACTCTGAATTTTCTTATATTCACACATTCCCAGGATCTTTTGAGGATTCCCAGTCTCCACAAGTTCGACAACCATGTTAATGTAAGCATTTTTCCGTGTAACTCCTATGTTAAACCCGGGTTCCGTAAAAATGGTTTTTATGATCAAAGTGTATTTTGCATCAGCTCCTTCTTTACCCGAGAGCTCACATTTATCAGCATTACCGTTAAAGTTCTTCTCAAACATCGGCTGAAACCTGGCAGAGCGGTCATTTACCCATGCCTTCGCCCAGATATCACCGCTGCCTGCCTCTTTTTTATTCAGGTCCTTTACTCGTTTGGCAATATAATCAGCTTCATTTTTGTATTTTCCAACCGCCATATTGGAATAATCATATTGAAGATCCACAACTGTTTGACCTTTTAATGCTGAGAAACTGCCCGATTTCAGTTTCTGGGCAAACAATGATCCACCGGCGGTTATAAATATACCTGTCAATAGTAATAAAGTAATTCGTTTCATAATTGTAATGTATTAGGTTAAATTTTATTGATTTATTTTATGCAGACCATATGTTAAAACTTAAAGCCGAGCAGTATCCGGAAAGTGGAAATATCAATCTCGTGGACCGGGCGTGATTTATCGAAATCGTTGTAGTTCATAGTCCCAAAAGTGTAGTGGAACCCCACCAGGATGAGACGGTAACGAAGATTCATCATCACTTCCTGACCCGTGATGTTGTATCCCCAGTCATTGTTACGCCAGCTGATGTTGAAATTCAGTTTGTAACTCAAGTCAATCATCAATCGGTCAACAGGGTTTATAGTTATCAGCGGACCAAATTTCTGTCCAAAAAAGTAGTACCAGTAATTGGACTGTTTTTTATTCGAAGTAGTGTTAGGATCGGGTTTGGAAGTTGCAAACCAGCCATCCAGGAAGCAGGCATCAATCCCAAACCTCAAGTGGTTGTTGGCAACGCCCGGACCGATGTAGATCAGGTATCCAAGCCCAAGGTTCCCACCGATACCGGCCGCGTAAAAATTGGTCGTATCAGGGTTGTTTGGAAGCCTGTCAATGATGATCTGGTCAGTGGCAAAGGTTCCCATTGGAATTACTGGACCCAGTTTCAGGTAAAACCCACTCCGGATTACATTTGGTTTAGAAAAACTGGCGGTATGCTGACCACTTTGTGTTTGTCCTTGTGTTTGAGAGAAAACCATTCCACCGGATAGCAGAAAAAGAGAGGTTAGAACAACTGTTTTTCGGTTCATGAGGATGCTTTTATGCTTTACTGGGTAAAGTTAAACATTTTCAACATATCCGTGCCATTCCATATTTGTTCGCATAATGTTGAAAATCACTTTTTTATCCGCATCTGACAGTGAAAATACATTTTTAGTGTAACCGGAAAGAGAGTTAATGTATTGGTTAAGAAGATTTCCAAGCTCATCTGAAAAAGGCATCTTCAAATCACCGTAAAGGATCCGCAAACTTGTAATCGGATCCCGCTCAAGATCTTCATAACGAATTACGCTGGTGCGCTCGCCTGGAAGTTGTTCGAAATCATCCCGGATCGTATTCGTCATGTGTAAAAGGAACTCTGAGATCTCTGTAACATCAGGAATGGTACCATTCCTGTTCAGCGTGTTTTGCTGTTGAACAACCCTCCAAAGATGTTGTGTCGATGGAACCACTCTATAAGGATGCCTGACTATATGGATGAACCTGGCTTCTGGAAAAAGGTTGGCAAGCAAGGGGATCCGAAACGAATTAAACGGGTTCTTGGAGACGATCTGCTTGTTTGTGGCAAAATAGATTTTTCTGTAAAAATCTTTCATTCCGGATTCCCATTGGAGTAACGGTTTTCCGGTCGGGAGAAAAGAGGTGTCCCTGAGAAAGTACCCTTTTTTTGTAGGAAAGATGAGCTGCTCAAGGGG
>JABMQA010001370.1 GCA_013203545.1 Bacteroidota bacterium | reverse complement strand
ATCTGGATGTATCCCCATCCGGCCCTGACATCAGATATATCCACAACGATTTTATTATTTACCTTCCGAAGCCCATACCTCCGGGTGGTAAATCCGAGTTATCCGTTTCCTGGGATTATATCCTGAACGCAAACTCCCACCTGAGGGAAGGCATGGTTGACCCAGGTACATTTTTCGTGGCCTATTTTTTCCCTCGCATTGCCGTGTATGATGATATCGATGGATGGGATGATTCGAAATATACAGGCACACCGGAATTTTACAATGATTTCGGGAATTTTGACGTCACCATCCGGGTACCTGAAAATTGGTTTGTTTGGGCAACGGGGGAGTTACAAAATCCCGGCGAAGTACTTTCCGAAAAGGTTTATGAACGTTATAAAGCAGCTCATTTATCTGATGATATTGTTCATATTATCGGGGCTTCCGATCTGTTATCGGGAAACCTGACAAAAAGAAATTCCCAAAATATATGGAAATTCAACGCTGAAAATGTGAGCGATTTTGCGTTTGGTACAAGTGATCACTATTTGTGGGATGGATCAGGTTTGCAGGTAAACCGGGAGACCGGCCGGCGGGTATTTATCGATGCGGCATATAACAGGAATTCAACGGATTTCTACCAGGTTGCCCAAATTGCCCGTGATGCCATCGAATACATGAGCTTTCAGTTCCCTGCAGTTGCTTTTCCATATCCGAAAATGACTGTGTTTAATGGTTTGAGCGAAATGGAATACCCGATGATGGTGAATGATATTTCAACAGGCAGCATCTCCGAAACCATTAAATTGACGTCGCATGAAATTTTTCACAGCTACTTTCCATTTTATACGGGTATGAACGAAACCAAATATGCATGGATGGATGAGGGCCTCACCAGCTATGGCGAATCCATTATTGCATCAGCGCTGGATTCCTTACCCTTTTCGGGATTTTACTTTTCCAGTGCATTCCGGGCTTATGCCGGTGATGATAATGATGTGCCCATTTTTGTGAGCTCCGAATACCTAAAAAGCCCGGTTTATTATGGAAACTCCTATCCGAAAGCCGCAACATTTTTTAAGATCCTGAATGATTACCTGGGTGAAGAAAAATTCAGCCATGCACTTCATGCGTTCATCAATCACTGGAAGGGAAAACACCCTATCCCACACGACCTGTTATTCACCTTCATCGACGATACGGGAGAAGACCTTGCCTGGCTCATCAAACCATGGATATTCGAATTTGGTTTCGTTGACCTGGCATTGGCATCTTTCGATAAATCTGAAGATGGTTACATGGCCACCATCCTGAAAAAAGGTCCGTACCCCACACCTTTTAGCTTGCGGATTGAATATAAAAATGGTGAAATTCAAAATATAAGAAAGGATGTTTCGGTTTGGAAACCCGACAGAAAATCCCATACTTTTGAAATTAAAACTGATGAAGAAATTGTATCCGTACGGATTATAAATGAACAATATTTCGATATTGATCTGTCCAATAATAGCTGGAAATGAACTGGGAAATTTACGCCAAAGGATTTAAATTTTATCTGCAGCTTGAAAAATCGCTTTCTTCCAATTCTGTTGATGCCTATTTAAGCGACATTGGCAAATTACAGCAATTCATGATTGTAAGCGGACGGGAAGGGATGGATCCGAGACAAATTGAGTTGATCCATCTTGAAGAATTTCTCAGTTGGATCAACAATCTCGGACTTAATGCTTCAAGTCAGGCCAGAATTTTATCCGGTATTAAAGCATTTTACAAGTACCTGCTGATGGAAGATATCCTTGTCCACAATCCTGCCGAGTTGATTGACAGCCCCAAAATTGCACGAAAACTACCCGATACGCTCAGCAAGGAAGAGGTGGAAAAAATGATCAATTGCACCGACCTTTCAAAACCTGAAGGCGAACGGAACAAAGCGATTCTTGAAACCCTGTACGGATGCGGGTTACGTGTATCAGAACTTGTTAACCTTCAACTCTCGAACATCTATTTTGACCTGGAATTTGTAAAGGTGATCGGGAAAGGAAAAAAGGAACGATGGATTCCTATTGGCAGCAAGGCTTTGTATCAAATTGAAATTTATAAAAACCATATTCGCAATACCATTGCGATCAAAAAGGGGCAGGAGGATTATCTTTTCCTGAGCAAAAGAGGGAATAAACTTTCGCGTGTGATGATTTTTTTGATCATCAAAAAAAGTGCCGAACGTGCCGGTATCAGTAAGAACATCAGTCCGCATACACTACGTCATTCATTTGCAACACATCTGGTGGAAGGGGGTGCTGATTTGCGGGCTGTCCAGGATATGCTTGGCCATGAATCGATTACTACAACCGAAATTTATACCCATCTCGACCGGAGGTACCTTCGTGAAACACTTGAAAAATACCATCCACGGGCAAAAAAAAAGGAATGACGCACTAATTGGTTATATCAGTCCCGGTCGCCCGAAGACAAAATGCGTCATTCCAGTTGTAAAGATAATAAAAACTTTCGATTGTCTTTATTCGGTTGTCCGACAAATTTCAGCTTTTTTGGTTTTAGCTATTTTTAATAGCCCTGGCCTTCAGGGCAGGGAACCTGAGTTTATGAATACTCCCTAAGAAAAATCCAGAAAAATTTTAATTTTAAAATAAATTTTTCTGGATTTTTCCTTGATTAGCAATAACTTATCAACTCCCCGCCCTAAAGGACGGGGCTAGTAATATTGAAAATCATATCAGATGTAGTCTAGGAAATTTGTCCAACATCCCTCTATTCATCATCAAATTCATCCAGAAAAACGCCCCAACTGGCAGCAGTCAGCACACCGTCTTCGAAGAAAAAGTCGATCATCGCATCATCGAATGAAACGCGTTTTTCGTTGTCAAACTCTTCAGCTTCCATTATTTCCGTATCAATTTCGGAATAACCGTTATCATTCATTAACTTTATGATATCGGCTTCTTTCATGGCAAAAATATGTTTGCCAAAGAGGGTAGCATCCGGATTATCTGTTTCCAGGTTTGTTAAAGAAGGATCTTCCGGGTTTTCGAAGAATGCCGAACAAGCTTTATCCCAAAAATGTAAGACAAGCGTATCGCCCTCTTCTTCGTCTTCAAATATTTCATCTTCGTCGGGTTCTCCCAGATACGCTTTAATTTCGTCCGGGGTTGCACCGAACTCAAGCTCACCGAATCCCTCGAGTGGCTTAATCTCTAAACTAAGGTCTTTCATAAGTATTAATATTGAAAATAATTTATTTGAATGGTGAATTTGGTTCCTTCGCCATATGGTTATAAACCATTTTATCCATAAATGACGGAAACCATTTATTTAATAACACAGTGATTTTACCCTGAGAGGTAAGTATCAATTGTTTTTTACGTTTTTCGATGGCATGTGCAATTCTGGCAGCCACCTCCTCAGCACTCATCATACCAGATTCGTCCCGCGGCGACTCGCCTTGCTCCGTGCCATCGGCTGCAAGGGCTGTATTCCTGATGTTTGAGGTGGTGAATCCAGGACAGGCAATGAGCACGTGCATATCCTTTTTCATATTTTCGATACGAACGACTTCCAGAAAACCCTGCATGGCAAATTTAGATGCGGAGTAACCCGTACGGCCCGGAAGTCCTTTGTAGCCGGCAATGGAAGAAACACCAACCAGGGAGCCCTTGCTTTCCAGGAGATGCTTTATCGCATATTTTGAACAGTAAACCGTTCCCCAGAAATTAACATCCATCAGTTTACGTACAACATCCAAGTCCACATCCTCAAACAGGGCACGCATCGAAATGCCGGCATTGTTGATTAATATATCAATCCGCCCGAATTCTTTTATGGTTGCATCCATCAAATGTTTACAATCATCCTCCTTCGAAACATCGGTAATTACCGGTAGAATTTCAAGATTGGTTGATTGAATATCCAATGAAATTTTCTTGAGTTTTTCGTAGGAACGGGCTGCTGCCACTACTTTTGCGCCTCGCCCGGCAAATTCGTACACAAGCGCCCTCCCTATTCCGGAACTGGCCCCTGTGATAATCACCACTTTATCAGTAAATCGCATAATTTTGAAAATTGCGGCAATAGTACTTCAAAAAACCGGATTGAATTAAAAAATAATGTTAAATCTTTCTGGATTTTGTAATATCACTTCACATCCAGTAATTGGTCAGATCTTTTCCTGGCATCACTCCGTATCTTTTCGGTTTGCGTTTTGGCGGCATTCAAGATATCGTCTGATTTTTCCCGTGCGGCAGCCACGGCCTTTTCGGCTTCCTTAAAGGCCTCTTTCTTAAGTTTTTCTGAAGCAGTACGGGCAGCCATTTCGGCAATCGGGCCACTTTTTTTAGCTTCATCAATCAGGTTTTGAGCCTGCTTTTCAGCCTCCTTCATGGCCTTTTCAGAGGTTTCACTGGCAGTTTTATTAATTGCATCAGCCTGCTTTTGGGCTTCCTTCAGCACTTTTTGGGCCTCCTTTTCCGCATCTGCCAAAATTTTGTCGGCCTCCTTTCTTGCCGCTGCTTTTTTCGCTTCCAATTCCTTACGTGCCTTTTCTTCCAATATTTGCTTTTGCCGCTGGAGTTCTTCCTGTGCCTTTTTCTTTAAATCATTTACCCTATTCCCGGATCCCTCTCCCAGACCATATTTAATTTTGGGATCCATGACGGTACCACCAATCCGGACATTGATATCTACCATGTCGCCCAGGCTGAAATTTGTACCCAGTTTGTTGGCCTCCCCCACCAGGTTTTCGAGAACGGCATTGGCTGCACCTCCGAACTTTGCACGTGGAACTGTTAATTTCATCCCATATTCCATTGTCTGGTCAAAAGCAGTCCAACCCTGAATGGTGGCTTTGATATCCCGGTATTTAATGTCGAATGGTTTTACAAAAACCTTCCCGTTTATAAACTCAAACGAAATATCAACCGGTGAAAGGCTTAACCGTTTGAGATCCTCCATTTTAAGCAGGTCCGCCAGTTTATTCAGCGTGTTTACATTCTGCACAACGATTGGCGTTGTTTTGAGTTTTCCACCACCATTTATCGACTCATAAACCGGCATCATTTCTTTATCCAGTATGGTTTTTAAACTAACGTTTGAACTGAACTTCCCGCTGGTTTTTTCTGCTATGGGCGCAAATTTTTTGATGGTGCCAAAAGTTTTGTATGCCTTCTGAAAATCAATATTCTTAAGATCGAGCATAAAATCAGCCAGTGGCATTTCTTCCGCAGTATTGTAACTCCCCGACATGGTGATTGTTCCATCAAGGACATTCATTTTTAGTTGATCAAGCGATATGGTCTGATCTTTAACCCGGATACTTCCTTTAACATCACTAAGTTCGATATTGTCATAAACAAGCATGTCAAAGGTGGAATTCATCGAAAAATCAATATTGGCAGGTATTTCAACAACTTCCAGAGCAGAGGTATCTACTGGTGCTTCGTCAGGCATTTCGGGAGAACTTCCGGCCAGGGTTGTATCAGTAGTTTCAGGTATCAAAGCCGAAACATTGAAATATGAAGAGGAGGTATTAAGCTTGCCTTTTAAAACGCCATCAGAAAAAACATAGGGCATGTAATTGGTGATTTTACCGTTGGCAGCAAAGTCATTTTCGCCAAGCTTCATTTTAAATGTCACCAAATCCAGATATTCGGGCGAGAAGTTCAACTGGGCCTTCATGATCTCCACAACACCGGGAAGCAGGTCTGTTTTATAGTTCATATCAGCTACCAGCAATGACCCCAGTGCCGTAAATTCATCATATTTTTCGTTTTCAATAGAAGACATCTTTCCGGCAAAGGATATTTTGGCTGTAATTTTTCCTGAGAGTTCGTCACCCTCCTCAAGCGGATACACCTCCTTTACCTGTCCAAGGTTGAGCTGTCCATTGATCTCTCCCCTGACATAGGGATCCGACATGGGTGTTTTTACCAGTAATGACATTCCAAACGGGTTTCCGGCCATTCTAAAATTGAATTTGGAAACATCCACTACCAGGTGGTCCAGGTCGCCGCCGGGAAATGTGATTTTTGTCAGAATATCAATATTGTCAATTGATTTGGGCAGGTCGGGATACTGGAACATACCGTTCTCAGCAATAATGTTTATGGCAAAGGCAGGATAACCGGCATCGTTATAAATCCCTTTTACATTTCCATTAACCGTTAGCGAACCTGTTGCCTGAATCCCTTCAAAATCGGCCGTGTATATGGCAGGGACCATCGAAAGGAAAGTTTTGAAATCAGACTTTTTAGATGCGAATGTCAACATCAGGTTTATATCATCGTTCTCCTGCATGGCCACCGACCCGTCGAATTCGAGATAAAGCCGGTTCAGGCGCAATTCATTTTT
>JABMQA010001369.1 GCA_013203545.1 Bacteroidota bacterium | reverse complement strand
ATGCTCCAGCACACCCCTGTCGCCAACCTGCCCGCCCGACTCGGCATAAAACGGCGTCTGGTCAAGCACTACCTGATAATACTCCTTCTTTTTGGTTTTTACCTTCCTGAATTTCAGGATTACTGCCTCAGCCTCCAGGCTATCATAGCCCAGAAATTCGGTTTCATTATCTCCCTTTCTGATCTCCACCCAGTCGTCGGTATCGATCTCTGCTGCCTGGCGAGACCGGTTTTTCTGTGCTTCCAGACCTTTATTAAATCCTTCCATATCCACTGTAAGTCCCTTTTCGCGGGCCATAAGCTGGGTGAGGTCGATGGGAAAACCAAAGGTGTCGAACAGCTCAAAGGCAAATTCCCCATCGATGGTTTTGGATGTGGGATGAGGCTCGATGTATTGTTCAAATCGTTTGATTCCAAGCGAAAGTGTCCGTAAAAAAGCCAGTTCTTCTTCCATAATCACCTTACGGATGATATCTTCCTGTGATTTAAGCTCGGGGAAAAACGCGCCCATTTCATTTATCAATACAGGAACCAATTGATTAATGAATGGTTCTTTCAGGTCGAGAAACGTGAAGCCATACCTGACCGCTCTTCTTAAAATCCTGCGAATTACATAACCGGCTTTATTGTTGGATGGAAGCTGTCCGTCGGCGATGGCAAAGGCGATGGCGCGTAAATGGTCGGCAATAACCCGCATGGCTATATCCCGTTCCAAATCCTCTCCGTATTTCACTCCTGCAATCGAGCCTATTTTCTGAATTATCGGTTGAAAAACATCGGTATCATAGTTGGATTTTTTACCCTGCAGGGCCATGGTGAGCCTTTCGAAACCCATCCCGGTATCCACATGTTTTGCAGGAAGGGGGACAAGTGTACCATCGGCTTTGCGGTTGAACTCAATAAATACCAGGTTCCAGATTTCGATTACTTCGGGATGGTCTTTATTAACCAGGTCGCGCCCGGCAATTATTTTCTTTTCTTCTTCGCTCCTCAGGTCGATGTGTATCTCCGAACAGGGGCCGCATGGGCCTGTATCCCCCATTTCCCAGAAATTGTCCTTTTTAGAACCATAAATGATCCGCTCATCAGGAACGATCTCCTTCCAATATTTAAATGCATCGCCATCTGGATCCAGCCCATCTGCTTTATCGCCACCGAAAACGGTTACATAAAGATTTGATGCGTCGATTTCAAAAACATCCGTCAATAATTCCCATCCCCATTCGATGGCCTCTTTCTTAAAATAGTCACCAAACGACCAGTTGCCAAGCATCTCGAACATGGTGTGATGATAGGTATCATGACCTACTTCGTCCAGGTCGTTGTGTTTGCCCGAAACACGAAGGCATTTCTGTGTATCGGCTATCCGTGAATATTTGATGGGTTTGTTTCCCAGAAAAATATCCTTGAACTGGTTCATCCCCGCATTGGTGAACATCAATGTAGGGTCATTTTTAATAACCATTGGTGCAGAGGGAACAATCTTATGTTGTTTTAATTCAAAGAATTCCAGAAAGGTTCTACGTACATCGGCAGATTTCATAAAGTATGTTTATTAACATTTGTTGGTTGATTACTTAGTGCAAAAGATTTGCAAAATTAGTTTTTTTGATTAATTTTGCACACTACTGGTGTAGTTCACTACCTTATAAGGACTTATGGGAAAAGAAAAATACTATTTTAATCCGACAACATTATCTTACCAAAAAGCCAGGCGATCGCTAAGTAAAAAGATCGGTAACCTTGTAATATTTTTGGTTGTAGCTCTGGCATTTGCAGTAGCCGTATTATTTATCACCTACAATATATTCGATTCACCCAAAGAGAAGGTTCTGAAGCGCGAAATGGCTCAAATGAAGTTCCAGTACGAAGTGCTGAACGACAGGCTTGACCAGATTGTAAATGTAATGAATGATATTCAGGATCGTGACGACAATATTTACCGTGTTATCTTTGAGGCAGAACCTGTTTCTGAAGATGCCAGAAGAGCTGGTTTTGGCGGTGCTGACAGGTATGCAAAATTGGATGGTTATAAAAATTCAGATATCCTGATAGAAACCACCAAAAAGATCGACAGGATCACCAGCCAGTTGGTTGTGCAGTCGAAATCGTTTGACGATGTTTTTGAAATGGCCCGCAATAAAACCGAATACCTGGCTTCCACACCGGCGATACAACCCATAAGCAACAAGGATTTGAAACGGCTATCATCCTATTACGGTTACCGGATGGACCCATTCTATAAGGTGATGAAATTTCATGAAGGCGTTGATTTTTCCGCACCCATCGGAACAGAAATTTATTCCACCGGTGATGGTGTTGTTAAAGCCGTTAAGCATTCAAAGCGCGGATACGGGAATAACATTCTGGTTGATCATGGGTTTGGCTATCAAACATTTTATGCCCATTGCGATAAGATCCTGGTTAAGAAAGGTCAGCATGTAAAGCGAGGTCAAATTATCGGGAAAGTAGGGAATACAGGAAAATCTACAGCGCCACACCTGCACTATGAGGTACGCAAAAGCAACCGTGCCATCGACCCGATCAACTACTTCTTTAACGATCTAACCCCCGAGCAATACGAAAAGGTGATCATTATGTCGGCTCAGCTCAATCAGAGCTTTGATTAATCTTGAAACTAGAGTCACATTGAGTTGTTGAGATTCTCCAAAAGGATTTAAGAATGAAGATTAACGATTTTAGATTTAAGATTTTTAAAAAAAAGCCAACCATCCCTGGTAATATTGAGTTTTTATTCTGGATAGCACTATTAATCGTGAATTTACAATTGAGTTCCCGGACGTATTCCCAGGTTACGGATACTTCTGTTATAACCATAATTGGCGTAGGCGACATCATGATGGGAACAAGTTTTCCTTCTGAAAAGTACCTGCCACCTGGTGATACCTGTGATTTTTTACTGGAGGGAGTTAAAGCCCATCTCCGGGATGCTGATGTCACCTTTGCTAACCTTGAGGGATGCTTTCTCGATGAAGGGCCGGTAGTAAAAAAGTGCAAGGATACCACCATCTGCTATGCTTTTAGAACACCTGAAAAATACTTTGACTGCATTGTAGATGCCGGTTTTGATGTATTCAGCCTGGCCAATAACCATATCTACGATTTTGGTTTTCGGGGTAAGGTAAGAACAGTTGAATTGATTGAGGAGCATGGTTTACACGCAGCCGGTTTGCTCAGCAGGCCTGTAGAGATTTTTGAGCGGGGAGGGGTAAAATTCGGATTCTGTGCTTTTTCTCCTAATAAAGGTACCACACGTATCAATGATTATGAGGCTGTGCAACAACTTATTAAGCAGCTGGATGCGGTGGTGGATATAGTGATCGTCTCTTTTCATGGGGGCGCCGAAGGGAAAAAGTATCAGCATGTAAAACGTGAGACCGAACAGTTTTACGGTGAAAACAGGGGAAACGTATATGAATTCGCCAGATTAGCCATAGATGCCGGTGCCGATGTGGTTTTTGGTCATGGGCCACACGTTACCCGTGCCATCGACCTTTACAAGGATCGCCTGATCGCCTTCAGCCTTGGAAATTTCTGTACCTACAAACGCATGAACCTGACCGGGCCCAATGGGGTGGCACCCATATTAAAAGTTTATACCACCAGGAAAGGAGAATTTCTAAGAGCCCAAATCATTCCGGTGATTCAATATGAAGAAGAAGGGCCCGTTTACGATTCGCTTATGCGCGCCGTGAGAGTGATTCAAAGATTGGTAAAGGAAGATTTTCCTGAATCAGATCTGGTGATTGATGACAATGGGATTGTAACAAAAATGAATATTGAATATTAAATCCCCCGGCACATGAATAAAACATTAGATCCTGACAAACTATACTACACAATTGGCGAAGTGGCCAAAATGTTTGACGTAAATACCTCGCTCATCCGTTTTTGGGAAAAAGAGTTTGAGATCATCCAGCCAAAAAAGAATAAAAAAGGAAACCGCCTATTCACGAAGCAGGACGTTGATAATTTTCATACAATTTACCATCTGGTGAAGGAACGCGGATTTACCCTGCAGGGTGCAAAGGATAAGCTTCATGAAAACAAGGAAGACACCATCGATAAGGTGGAAGTTGTTAAATCGTTAAAGAAAATAAAGGCTTTTCTGGAGGAGTTGAGAAATGAAATGTAAAAAAGAACGTATTTAATTTTCTATATGTAATATTAACAGAAAGGTATACTTATGAAAAATGAAAGAAATTTGCCGTATTTCCCCCGTTTATTTTTTTTGACTGCCATCCTACTTTTTCCTGGCTTTTTGTTGGATGCCCAGGATGTTATGTTCAAAGACCAGGAGTACTCTTTCCAATGGATCAGGACAATAGGATATAGCAGTACAGGTGGTGCCGATATCAAAGAGTGCGTCTACACTGCTTCAAAAATAGCGGAGGGAGATAACGAGAGCTGGTTTAATGAGTGGTCGGCAACAGCAAACCGTTTGGAGAAAACAGCAGATCTATTCCGTTCCGGCGGCCATGAGAAAAGCGCGATGGAAGCATATTTTCGGGCCTCCAATTATTACAGGACTGCTGAATTTTTCCTCCACACCAATACTGATGATCCACGAATCCTTGAAACCTGGGGTAAAAGCCGGGCCTGTTTTCTGGATGCCACACAATTCTCTGATCCACCTGTAAAATTTGTACGCATCCCTTTTGAAGGTACTTTCTTACCCGGTTATTTATGCCTGGTTGACAACTCCGGGAAGAAAAGGCCGCTGCTGATCGTTCATAGT